>NZ_JBEXCV010000094.1:0-36119 GCF_040605455.1 Embleya sp. NPDC005575
TTGCACACAACAACAGCGGGAGTCAAGCCCCGAAGGACTTCCAGCGTCGACCACTACTGTAAGTGGTCGGCTTCGGAAGTCCTTCGGGGGTGATCATGCTGCCAGCGCGACGGAGGATTCTTCTGGGTGATCGGCGGTGTGCCGGTCGAGCCTGGCCAGCAGATCGTCCAGGTCGGCGGTGGTGAACCTCCACTGGAACGGCTGTGCCGTGGCGTTGTAGCGGTCTTCGAATGCTCGGAGTCGGTCCCCGACCTGGGCAAGGTCGGTGAAGTCGTTGGGTTGGACGACCTTGCGCTGCACGACGGAGAAGAAGATCTCCACCTGGTTCAACCAGGAGGCGTGCACGGGGGTGTGGGCCATGACCGCGTTCGGAAACGCCTTGGTGAGACGGTCGATGGCCTTCTTCCCCCGGTGGGAGGAGCCGTTGTCGACGATCCAGTAGACGCGTTTGGCGCTCGTGTAGGGCTCGGTTGTCATGACCTGGGTGACCAGGTTCATGAAGGGGACGATGCCGGTCTTTGGCTCGCAGCGGCCGAAGACCTTCGCGCGGTGGACGTCGTAGGCGGCCAGGTAGGCCAGCGCGCCGCCGCGGCCGTACTCGTGGTTGACGCGCATCGCCCGGGCCCGGCCCGGGGCCAGGGTGGGATGGCAGCGGCAGCGGGCCTGGACGGAGGTCTTCTCGTCGCCGGAGAGGACGTACTCGTCCTCGCCCAGCGGGGCACCCTCGAACGTGCGGTCGTAGAGGTCCAGGACATGCTGGGCCTTGGCGCGGAAGTCCGGGTCGCGGATGAAGATCCAGGACCGGTACTGCCAGGGCTTGAGCGCGTCCTCGCGCAACCAGCGGCGCACCGTGGACGCGGAGACGGTGTCGGTGATCCCGCGCGCAGTCAGCTCGGCGGCCAGTTCGGGGCAGGACCAGCGCGACAGTGGTACGCCTGTCTCGGCGGGTAACTGGCAGGCCAGTGCCTTGGCCTCAGCGACCTGCACAGGAGTGAACCGGGCGGGGCGTCCTGAACGCTTGCGGTCGGCCAGGGCTGGCAGCCCGCCGTGGGCGAACCGGCCGCGCCAGGTCCTGACCGTGTCCACGTGCAGGTGGGTCTCGGCAGCGATCCTGGCATTACCCCGGCCACGTGCCGCGAGGAGGACGACTGCGGCACGCTGCCGGGCTTGGTGTGGAGTCTTGTGACCGTAAGCCATCTTCTTCAGTCGGTGGCGCTCGGCGGCGGTCAGCACCACTGCCACGGCGGCGCGTATGGGCAAGTACCTGTCCCCCTGGATCCTGCGGCAGGCTGATAGACGTGAGTGATTTCGACCGCTCTTCCTTCCACTTCGTTGGATCTTCAAGGAGGTAGGAAGAGCGGGTAGT
This sequence comes from Embleya sp. NPDC005575, assembly GCF_040605455.1. Taxonomy (NCBI): domain Bacteria; kingdom Bacillati; phylum Actinomycetota; class Actinomycetes; order Kitasatosporales; family Streptomycetaceae; genus Embleya; species Embleya sp. NPDC005575. The sequence goes on from NZ_JBEXCV010000094.1 coordinate 1,367, forward strand.
GACTGGCACGTATGACGGCCCTCCGACCGTGAGGTCGGAGGGCCGTCATGATCGTTGAAGGTTCGTCGGCGCCCAGGAAGGCGGCCGGTGGCCTGCGCGCGTGTCTCGCGTGTCACCGAGGGCCGAGGGCGCTCACGCGGCGGACCGGACCTTGATCGCGTGGCTGAGGGCGGTCTGCTCTTCGTCGGGAAGGCGACGCTCGGCGTGGAGCATGCGTAGGGCGGTGGTGATGCCCTCCTCGTCCTTGGGTGTGCCGAGGCTTCCCATGTACGGGGGCAGCAGCAGGCTCAGGGCTTCGAGGTCCGTGCGCGCGCAGAGCTTGGGGAGGAGTTCACCGACGGGGTCTTCGTGCTGCTGTGGTGCGGCCGGAGCGGTGGCACGCAGTCCTGCGGCGATGCGGTAGCGGAGCCATTGCTGGTGGGGGCCGGCTGGGACGTCGTCGATGTGCTTGGCGGCGGACTCGAAGTGTTCGCGGGCCCGCTCGATCTGGCCCAGGTCCCTGTGGGCTCGGGCCATATTGGCGTGAAGTGAGGCGTAGAAGCCGCGGACACGTTCGTCGCCGACCTTGTCGGCCCGGGTCAGGCACTCCTGGTTCCAACGCAGAGTCTCCTGCGGGGTCGGCTGGTGCCGGGCGAGATAGTGCGCGGCGATGCACGCGTCGTAGTCGTCCTCGGCCGCCTCCCACGCTTGAAGGAACAGCTCCCGCGCTCGGACATCTCGTCCTTCGGTCTCGGCCTGCATACCCTGCGCGCACAGCTGCACGACGATGTTCTCGGGATCGGTCACGGTTCTCCTGAGGTGAATGATGGTGCGGTGTTGAGGAAGAATCAGCTGGAGGTGCTGAGGGCGACGGGCATGACCAGCGTGGTGAAGCTGCCCTGGTCTGCGGAACGCACCACGACAGGCCGATCTACGGCGGAGATCTCCAACAGAACGTCGGGCCCGACACTGGCCTCCAGAGCGGGAGCCAGGACGGCGGGATCGAAACCGATCCGCTGGGGCAGATCTTCATGGCAGACCGCAGGAAGGATGGCGGCGTTGGAGTGATCGGCAAGAGAGACGACCAACGCGTCGTCGGCGAAGCCCAGAGCGACGCGTGCAGCGTCGCCGTGGCTGTTGACCGCGTCACGAAGGGCCAGACGATCCACGATCACGCGGTATTCGGGCGGGGCCAGGGCCGAGAGCATCTCGCGGTAGGCAGGGAACAGGTCATCGACCGTCACCAGGACACGGGACTCTGACGTACTGCGTGCTCGGGCGCCGTCCGGTCCGACCTGGATGGTGACCTCGTGGACTCGCGCCGCCCATTGCCCGAACTCGATCAGGTCAGCCGCGTGTACCAGCAGGCGGCAGGGCCCTCCGTCGAGTGCCGCCGGCCTCAGGACGCGCATCGACAGGCGATAACGATCGGTAGCCACCAGACGAACCTCGCCGTCATCGATCTCGATGAGGACGCAACCCAGCGCAGGGAGTTCCACGTCCGAAGCCGCGGCCGGCACCACCTGGCGTACCGCACTGGCCAACTCCACGCCGCCGATTCGCGCTTCCGTCATGCTGCCCGCAGTCGAGAGGGAACGCAGAACCACGGCGATGGCGGCCTTGGCCGTCTGCGTCTGGTCCCGCATCCTCTCCAAGTGCCGCTCCAGCACCTCTCGGCCCTCGCGCTCGGGCCCGTCGAGCACCACGGTGACCTCAGCCAGCGGCAGTCCCGCTTCTCGCAGACTGCGCAGGAGAGCGGCACGGGCCTCCTGAGCAGGACTGTAGAAGCGGTATCCCGTCGCCCCATCAACCCACGCCGGCCGCAGAACGCGGCAGTCGTCGTAGAAACGCAGGGCGCTCGGAGCGAGACCGACCCGCCGCGCGAAGGCGCTGATGCTCAGTAGTTCCGTGGTGCCGTCCATGGCCCCGATTGTCGACGTTCATCCAACTTGAAGGTCAACTCGCTCTTCGGCCGCGTTCCACGCCACCACCAGGCACGGGAGCTTCCTCAGCGTCAACCCCCGAAGGACTTCCGGAGCCGACCACTAGGGTGTGCTGCGGGCGATCGGGGGACACGTTGCGTGGTAAACGGATAGCGGGACGCTACCGTCTGGATGTACCGCTGGGTGCGGGTGGCATGGGCGAGGTCTGGCGTGCCGTGGACGAGCGGTTCGACCGGCCGGTGGCCGTCAAACTGGTCCCGGTCAGCGGTGATTCGGGCCACGCGGAACGTTTCGAGCGCGAGGCCCGAGCCGTGGGTCGTCTGTCCAGTCCCCACGTGGTGACCGTCCATGACGTGGGTGAGGCAGACGTGGACGGACAGGTGTTGGGATACCTGGTCATGGAGCTGGTCCGCGGCCGTCCGCTCGGGCCGCCGGCAGGGAAGGGCCCGTCCCGCATCTCCGATGTCGTCGACTGGAGTGGGCAAATCTGTGTCGGCCTGCAGGCCGCCCACGACGCAGGAATCACCCACCGCGACCTCAAACCGGCGAACATCCTGCTGTCCGAGTCGGGAACAGTGATCCTGCTCGACTTCGGCATCGCTCGCCTGGCGGAGTTCACCGGCAGCGCCTCGCTGACGGCGACGGGACACGCGATCGGCACCCCGGCCTACATGTCGCCGGAACAGATACGCGGCGACTCGGGTCTGGACGCGCGCAGCGACCTGTACTCCCTGGGGTGTGTGATGTACGAACTCCTCACAGGGGTCGTTCCGTTCGAGGGCCCTCACTGGTCCGTCCTGGTCAAGCACATGAACGAACAGCCCCGAACCCCGCAGGAACGCCGCGTCGAGATCCCCACGGCCCTGACCCGCCTCGTGCTCGACCTGCTCGCCAAGGCCCCGGACGACCGCCCGGTAGGCGCCGACGAAGTATGCCGACGCCTACGGGCCATCGCCGAACCGCCCACACCCGCCCGTTCCGTCCCCGTGCACCTACCCCTCACAGAACCCAGGCCCAGGCCCAGGCCGACCAAGCGCAATACCCCGCCCCGGGCCACGCCGACGCCGCGGCCCGACCCCGCAAAGGCAGCTTCCGATGACGCTGTCGAGAGCAAGAAACGGCCCAAGCGACCCGGTTGGCCGGGTACGCGCGCGGGTGCTGCGGGCGGGACACTGGTCGGACTCCAAGCGGCGTTCCTCGCGAACTGGTCGACCACCTGGGCAACTACGCTCGGCGCAACCACGGCCCTGGTCCTGATGTCCGTGCTCGGCATCGCCAGTCTTGAGGACCCGCAGACCGGTGACGACGACCACCTGGACATCCTCGTCTATCTCGCCCTCGCCGCCCTGGTCGGCGGAATCCTGTTGTTCTGGCCGTCGATTCCCTGGTGGTGGGCTCTCGTTGCGTCGATAACCACTGGGCCCGTGCTGGTCGGCTGTTCGTATCCCGTCCACAGCGTGATCCGATCCGTGACGCACCGCGATGGCGGACTGGAGAGCTACGCCTCCAGCGTTGCCGCGGTCAACGCCGTCCAATGCGGTCTTGTCCTCGCGCTCGGCCGCGGCGTCGGCGCCGTGCCCTCGTTCCTCGTGGCCTACGCGTTGTGGATGGTCGTGGCATGCGGGATCGGCGTGCTGCTTCCCCGGCCGATCATCCGACGACGCTGACCGACCGGGCCGTTCCCCCTTGGACAACCGCCACTCAGGCTGATGAACCTGTGGGTGCCGACGACGGCGGTCGTCATGGGTGGTATCTCGCCGGCCAAGGTCGGCTACAACCAGTACCTACGCTTCGCGGCACCGCTGCCGGCCACCCGACGGGCCGACGCGCGCTCGCCGGCATCCGGGAGGGTGGACGCCCACTGGTACTCGCTGCGGCCCTTCAGGCGTATCTGCTCCGACCACCAAACCGGCCGGAGCCCTTGTTCATCCCCGACGACACCGCCGCCCTGCGCCGCTTCGCCGACCGGGTGCACACCCGCGCGGCCGGCTGAACTGCGCCCGGCGGAGCGGGAGAACGGCGAAGGGCCCGGGTCGGAAGCACTCCGACCCGGGCCTCTTGTTGCCGCCTGACTCGACGTCAGACGCTACTCACGCCGTTCAGGGCGTCGCCCCCAACCGCCGCCAGGGCCGCCCGCCGTTGGGTTCGGCCAGCCCGGGTTCGACCGTGGTGTACCACTGGGCGTACCAGAACCAGCCCTTCCACGCCACGTACGCGGCCGACGAGCCGGCCGGGGCGCCGGCGAGGATGTGCGTTTCGCGCTCAGGAAGCGGTTCGCCCGGGCCTTGTCCGTGTCGCCTGGAGACGAGGACGCCCGGGCCGGGCTCGACGACCATCTGCGGGTGGATTTGTGCCGGACATTCGACGGGGCTCAGCCGGACGGGAAGCTCCGTGTCCGCGAGGTACGGGACCTGCTCCGGCGCGATCCGGAGTGTGCATTCGCCCGGAGGTGGCTCGGCGATCACTACGCGGAGAAGGCAGTCACAGCAGCGGTGCGTGGGCGTACCGACCAAGCGCGGTCCGCCGTGTGCAAGATGCTCCACTACGACGACCACGCGGGCCCGTATGACCAGGAATTCGTCGACGAGAAGCTCGTTGAACTCCTGCTGGAGGAGGCCGAACGCGCTGCGGACAAAGACACGCGTGCCGGAGCGAAGCGCCGCGTGAAACTCCTCACTGCGGCCGCCGACGTCGCGGACCGGACTCGCGTCGGCGTCAGCGGGGAGCCCACCGGACAGGAAACCCTCTTTTGACCGACGGCCCGGCCGTCCCGGACGGCGAGAGTCCCGAGTTGCCTTCCATACCCTGGTTCGGCCCCACACTGCACGAACTCGTGCCCGGCACTCCGCTTGGCGCCCGTCCTCCGTTGCTCCGCAAACAGGCAGCGCAGGCGCAAACCGCGGCTCGGCGCGATCCGGTACAGACCGAGCGCATCCGCCGGGCCGACCAGAACTCCCGCAGCGTCGTCGACGCCGTCGTCGCCGAAATGCTCACCCCACCCCTTCCCGATCGCGCTTCCGAGGAATGCATGTGAACAGTTCCTCCCCGGCCGCCATCACTGGCCCCCTGTCCGAGTGCGACAAACTGCGCCGCCGAGTCGAGGCGCTGTCACGCAAGCGGGACGAGGCCGAGGCCCGACTGCGAGCCTTTTCGGTGACGGAACCGTGTCGCATGTTGTGGACCCCATGCTGGCCGTCGCCCACGGGGCGGCCGTGGAAGCCGGCCTGCTCGACACCCTCGACTGCCCCGCCGTGACCTGCACCACCGAGCGCATCCCCGCCACCGCCGACGCCTGCCCGGACTGCGCCACTTCGCTCCTAGGCGCCCCGACGGTGGACTGTCCGGGCTGCCACGTGCCCGCCCCCGAAGGCAGTGCCGGCTGCGCTGTCTGCGCCGCAGACCTGTCCGGATTGCACGGCTCAACCGCACCCGAGTGCTCGCCGTCGTGAGTCGGAAGGCGTACGAACTCCATTACCGCTACGTGGATTTCCTGAAGACCTGGGACAAGGAGGTCACCTCCGCAGAGCGCGACGCCCTGACCGATGCCATGGCGGACCTGGTGCCCTCGGCAGGGGCGAACCCCTGGGCCGTTCCTTGGACGGAGTGCTCGACTCGGCCCGCGACACATTGGAGGTGTGTGAACAGACTCGGAGTGCCGGGGCTCGAGTAAACGTCGTCGCCCGGTACGGGCGTGGGCTGCTACCGCTGCCGCTCCTGGAGAGGCTGCGGAAGGCCGGCGAAGCGGTGGGGGACGCGCGCAGGGCCATGGACGTCGAGAAGATGCGAGCTGCCGCGGAACAGGCCGAGGACCTCTGCACCGGAGTCGATCCGGCGATCCACACCGCGATCCTCACCATCCGCTTGGCCGAGCAGGACTCATACCCGACGTCGCTCCGCAAGGAAATCCTGGCAGCCCGCGATGCCCTGCGCGACGCAGTGAAGCACGGCGATCAGGACGCCCAGGACGCCCAGCTCGTACACCTCGGGCGTCTCGCCGAGCGAGGCCGTGGTCAGTTCACGGACGTGGTCGCCGCGTCTTCGGCCGGGGGCGTGCTGCCGTCCCGACGGTGAAGGCGCCGTGAGGAGTGCTGCGGTGCCGGACCTTCCCAGGCGGCGACGGTACGCGCCTCTGGGCCTCACTCGTCATGGACACGCCTGTCAGCCCCGCCAATTGGCTCGGCATCCGTCGCCCTTGTCGGCCCAGGGCCGGCTGTCGGCGGACGCGGGTGGTCATGACGCAACAGGCCATGTGAAGGTCCTCCGGCGGTGTGGTCGGTGGCGGCGTCCGTCTCGGCGTTGGCGACGCTTTCGGAACGAGTCCCATCAGGTTCGTGCACGTTCGGTGACGTACGCCGCCGTTGTCACGCAGTTCGTCACGCAGGACCGCCCGCGCATGCGCCGTCCGGTTGAGTTGAGGAGACAGAGCTGTCGGACGGTCTCGTAACCTCTGCTCATGACGATCGGCGATGAGGCCCATGGTGCGGAATCTGCGGCGAAGTCCGCCCCACAGTCGGCCCATTGGGTCCGCGAGGCTCCGCGCGGCGGGACGGGCCGCCGGTATGACGCGGTCCCACTGGGTCACGCCTCGGCGGCGACCGGTGCGCCTTCCTCGCGTTGCCGGCCGCTCGGGGTGTGGCGGCTTCGGCGTGTGCGCTCGTCTCGGCACCATGTGTAGTCTCTTCGTTGCACGTGGCGGCGGACCGGTGGAGGCCGAGGGTCCCAATCCGGGAGAACGGGCAGTGGTAACTCGCTCGTCAGGCTCGTGCGTGGGTACGGGGATCAGTGCGTCATCGGGGGAAGGGTGCGAAGTGATCGAGCTTGCGGAGATGATCCGTGATCTACGGCGCGAGTTGACCGACGCGATGGAGCATGGCGCGGGCGAACGCCTGCGCTTCGAGTTGGGGCCGGTCGAGATCACCGCCACCGTCACGGTCACCCGCGAGGCCGGTGCCGGTGCCAAGGTGCGCTTTTGGGTGGTCGAGGCAGACGCGCAGGGCCGACGGGGCCAGGAGCACACTCAACAGATCTCGCTCACCCTCCAGCCGAGACTGGCAGGTACGAACGCACCACCGCTCATCTCCGGAGAGCAGGCCCACGGAGAGCGCTGACCACGCGATGGCAATGCAGGCGGGAGTGACGCCTGGGCGGGTTGCGGAGATCATCGTGGCCCTGGGCGACGGGGGCGGTCGGCGTGGATCGGGTTACCTGATCGGACCCGGGCGGGTGCTGACGGCTGCTCATGTGATCGCCGGAGCGGTGGCGGTGCGGGTGCGCTTCGACGCGGATCGGCCCGGCGCGCGCGAGCTGGTCGGCGAGCCGGCGTGGGCCGACGAACGGACCGACGTGGCCGTGCTGCTCGTGCCGGGCGAGGACCGGCCACCGGTGCGATTCGGTCGTCTCGATGGGCACGAACTCCCTTACGAATGCCGAGCGGTGGGCTTCCCTCGGTTCAAGCTGCGAGCGGACCCACGGGACGGATCCCGGTACCGGGACATGTGCGACGCGTTCGGCACGCTCGCCCCGCTCTCGAATCGTCGCGAGGGCACCCTGTCGATCGCCGTGACCCCGCCCGACCGCGACGTGGATCCCAGGGCGTCACCCTGGGAAGGCATGTCCGGTGCGCTGGTATGGGTCGCCGGACACGTCGTCGGCATCGTCAGCCGACACCATCGCCCGGACGGGTTGGGCACCCTGGCCGCCGTGTCGGCCGAGCGGTGGGCGGACGGAGTCGACGCGGCGCGCGTGGCGGCGTTGGAAGACCTCCTCGGCACCTCCCTCCACCCTGACCGGCTGCCATGCGTACCGGTTCCACCCGGTCCCGGGCGAACGCCGAACCCCTCCCCGGCGTCCGCGAGAATCGTGGTCGCCACGAGCGACGCCGCCACACCCCCGAGGCCGGCCGCCGGTTGGCACGGCGGCACGGAGGTCGATGTGGAAGGGCATCGATATCTGCTGCACAGCGAGCACCTGGACGACGCGTTCTGCGCCGTCCGCTCGGTACACGTGCGCCGGGCCCGGGGACTGTGCCTGACTCGGGGCCAAGGACGTTCCTCGGCCGGGGGATACGTGTGGCTGCACCGTGTCGACGCCCGCACCGACGGGCCCGACGCGCGTACCGCACTGCGCGAACTCGCCGCCGAGTACGGCCTGATCGACGAGCTCGGTCCCATCCCGGGTCTGCCGATACCGATCGCGGTGACCGGCGGACGCGGCACGTCGACCCTGGTGCTGGGTTGGCCGCCGGCCCGCCTTGGTGGCGGCCCCGGCGAGACGCTCGCCGAGGTGTGTGGCGCATGGGCCGCGCCTGTGGACCCCTGGCGGACCGCACGCCTGCTCGCGGGCCTGGGCGGACTCTGCGCGACCTTGGCACCGCTGCACCGTCGAGGGATCGGTCATCGTCGGCTCGCCGCGAACGGCATCATCGCGCTCGACGACGGTCGACTCGTGCTTCGTGACCTGGGCCTCGCCGTGAGGGAGCCCAGATCGGGCGAAGCACCGGTCGGACACCCGGCTCCCGAGCAGAGCCGACGCCGCGGATCGGGCACGCCCGGGCCGCACACGGACGTGTACCGGCTCGCCGCGATCGCGTACCACCTGGTGACGGGCCGGGCACCGAACCCGATCGCCCCCACGCCCGGGGCGATCCTCGGGCCGGACCTGCCGGCATCGCTCGGTCGAGCCCTGGTGCAGGGTCTGGCGGCCGACCCGCGATCCCGTCCGGACATCGGGGAGTTCGCCGCAGCCTTGACCGCCGTCCGAGACGAACTCGCCTGACGACGCTCCGCCGGAACGAAGGAGTAGAGGAGCACCCATGCCGATCCACCTCGTTGAACTACCCGGGGCCGTCACGCTGGTCCCGGGAAAGACGCTGGACGGACAACTGCGTCGGCAAGCGAGTAATCCGCACGTTCCCGTCGACCTCCGCGCGCTGATCGACTACCTGAACGGCCGCACCGACGGAGTGCCGGCCGCCCTCGACGAACCCAGGTCCGGCAGCACCGACAAGAGCATGGTCTTGTTCGGACCCTCCTACGTCGTACGCCTGTTCCCCACCCGGCGCCGCGACGGATACACGATCGCCGGGATATACCCGCTGCGTATCGCCGACCACCGCCGGCTCGCCGACCGCTACCTCCGCGTACGCCCGCCACTCTGGCGGTCGGTGCACGAGCCACGACAGATCCCGACCCATTCCGACGCGCACTGGCCCCGCCTCGACGCCGAATGGACCAGGCTGCTCGCGGCGCACTCCACCGCCCATGGCGTGCCCACCCCAACGGCCCGGTCGACGCGCCTGCTGGAAACCCTCGACCGGCTGATCGACGCCACCGAGCGGATCGACAGCGAGAAGACGCGCGCCGCCCCGCCGTTCCCGTACCGCGACGTAAGTGCGACCGGCGAGCGACGACAGGGCACCCGGGCGGTGTACCGATTCCACCTCGCCGGCGGGCGGACTCCCCAGGAAGGCACCTTCGTCCAACTGCGAGGTGGGTCGGAGCGGCGCGGTCAAGTTGTCCGGGTCGTCGCCGAGGGCGGCCACGAGGTCGCGACCGTGCGCTTCGACGAGCCCGTCGCGTGGGACGACCTCGTGCCCCAGGGGGAACTGGAGGTGACCCCGACCAATGTCGTCTACCGCAAACAGCGTGAAGCGGTCGCCCGGCTGCGGACCGGTCAGGAAGCCAATGCGGCGCTCCTGCCCGTGCTCACCGAGCGCCGGGTGCAGCCGTTTCGGGCGGCCGACACACGGCCTGCCGAGCCGCTCGATCCCGACCAACTCACGGCCTACCAAAAAGCGTTGACCGTTCCCGACCTGCTCATCGTGCTCGGCCCTCCGGGGACCGGCAAGACACGGACGATCAGCGAGATCGTACGATCCAGCGCAATTGCGGCGCCGCCCCAGCGCATTCTGGTCACGTCGCATACACATCGCGCGGTGGACAACGTGCTGGCCCGGCTGCCTCGCGAACTCGTGATCGTGCGCGTGGGCCACGAGAACAGCGTCACCGCAGAGGGCAAGCCGTACCTTCTCGACCGCCAGATCGCCGACCTGCGTGGCGAGATCCTCGGCCGCACCGCGAACGCGCCGGACGCGTGCACGGATCCCGAAAACGCCGCGCCTTGGGCCGACCAACTCTCGCTGTGCGTGGATGAGCTCGCGACACTGACCGAACAGGCGGCCCGAGCCCGTGCGGATCTCGACGTGAAGCGCCGTGCGGTCGGCGGACCGGCGCGCGACGCCGCGGTTGCGTGGACCGACCGGCTCGCCTTGGCGCGCGACGCGGCGGAGGGACACCGTGGGCACATCGAGACTCGCGTCCGACGACACGACAAGGTCGCCTCGCGCGCCGGTATGCCGATGCTCGGGGGCCTCTTTGCGCGTCGCGCCCGCAGGCTGCGCGCGCGGCTGGACGCGCTGTTCGTTCGGGCCGCGGAGCTCGACGCGGTCGTCGCCGACGCCCGGGCCGAACTCGATGTCGCCGAACGCGCTGCCCTCGCGGAGGCCGACGCCGCCCCGACGGTGCGTGCCGCCGTGGCCGTGCTCGCGGCCACCCGGCAGGAGCGGCAGGCGGCCCACGACGGCGCTCGGGTCGCGGCCCGCGAGACGTGCGCGGCGCTCGGCCCGGCGGAGGGACTGACGCCGCCCTACGACCCAACCGACCCGGACCCGAGCGGGCGCAGGCTCGGCGAACTGTGCGCGTGGCTGCACGCGCACATGCCGCTGATCGCCGCGCGGGCACACCTGCGCGAGCAATGGCACGAGGCCGTCAGCGGCGAGACCGACCAACTGCACCCGGAACTGATCCGTTACGCGGACGTGATCGCCGCGACTTGTATCGGCGTGGCCTCCCGGCCGGAACTCGCCGAGCTCGACTTCGACCTCGCGATCGTCGACGAGGCCGGACAGATCGGCGTCGCCGACGTGCTGGTACCCCTGGTCCGGGCGAAGCGCGGGGTCCTGGTCGGCGACGAGCGCCAACTTCCGCCCTTCCTGGACACGGACGTCGAGAGATGGGGCGCCGATGCCGACGAGGAGACCCGGGACCTGCTCGCGAAGAGTGCCCTCGAACTGCTCCTGGCCGGCCTGCCCCGCAGCCACGTCGTGCAACTCACCCGCCAGCGCCGGATGCCGGCCGAGGTCTGCGGCTTCATCTCCGAGAGGTTCTACGGCGGCAACCTGCACACTGCTGCGGTCCACCACGAGCACCGGGACCCGCTCTTCACCGCCCCTATGGTGTTCGTGGACACCGCGAGACTGCCACCGGGCCGGCGGTACGAGCAGTCCGGTGGCACCGCGGAGGACGGGAACATCCCCGGCTCCAGCAACGCGACCGAGGGCGAACTCCTGGTCGAATTGGCGTGTTTCTACCACCGCCGAGGCGCCGAATGGGCGATCATCGTGCCTTATCGCGCGCAAGTGGACCTGATCACGCGCGCCTTGGCGGGCCGGATCGGCGATCTCGACGTCGCTCGGCACAATGTCGGCACCGTCGACTCGTTCCAGGGCGGCGAACGCGATGTGATCCTGTACGGCTTTACCCGAAGCAACCCGAAAGGCAACGTGGGCTTCCTGCGTGAACTGCGCCGGATCAACGTTGCGTTCACCCGGGTCAAGCGGCAACTTGTCCTCGTCGGTGACGCCGAGACCATCGGAAACGCTGATGATCCGGAGTTCCGCAAGCTCGCGGAGGCGCTGCGGGTGCACCTCGTGGCCCGGGGCGAGATTCTGCAGTACCTCGACGTGCGGAAACGGTTGGCCGACTTCGACACGGACTGGAGGCGGGCGTGAGTACCCGATCCCGAGCGCAGGCCACACCGAAGTGGCTGATCCCATACCCGGAGACGCGCGCGGTCGAGCATGCGGCGTTCGTCGAAGGCATCGCGCCCACCGGTGTATTCCCGGTGCTGCTCCCGGTGTGGTCCGTCGAAATCCGGGCCACCGTGACCGAAGGGAAGCCCTACGACCTGATCGACCACTACCTTGAACGCGCCATCGACGAAGGCCACCTGGATACGGTCCACAGCCTGGCTCGATTCCTCGGCCTCGACGCGGTGTTGGTGGATCGTGCGTTGCGCTCGCTGGTCGCGATCGACCATGTCGTCCGCACCGGGAACACTGTGGAACTCACCGAACTCGGTCGTCGATCGGTGCGCGCGGGAACCCGCTACGTGGTGACGCGCGGGGATCGGCGCAGGCTGTACTTCGACGCGTTCGGGTCGCGGCCGCTGACTCGGCGCTACTACGCGGGCGATCCGGTGACCCTGCTGTCCGGCAGCGAACTCGACGCCGCCCACGCCGGCCGGAACGGGCAACGATTCACCCTGCTCGTGAGCACGCACGGGTTCGCCCGGGACGCGCTCGCCCGGTTGAGCGCGAGCCCGGAACGCGACCGCTACAACCTGCCCGCCCGGATCGACCAGCCCCAAAGCCTCGGCGAGGAAATGGTCTTCCTGCCGGTCTACATCGTGCGCGGGTGGGAGGGCGGTCCGGGCGGTCGGCTACGCCATCTCGTGTACGGCCAGGCGGGCGACGAAGCCGACCCGGATCTGAGCGCGATGGTGCAGGAGACAGTCGAGATCGTGTCCGCAGTGGCGTCGGAGCAGGCTGATCCCGAGCGCGCCCAGGTATGGATGCGTGAGAAGCACCCCTTTGCCACAGGCCCGGAGGCACTCGACCGCGGGGGGTGGCGCGCTACCTTACCTCCCGAGTCCTTCGGCCCGAACGCGTCCTTCACACTCACCAAGGTCGGCTCGTTCATGCGACATTCGGGGTGTCTCTTCCAACTGTGGTGCGCGGACCCGGGAACCAGGCGCCGAGCCTTGGTCGAGCGGATGGACGAGTACCTCGGCGCGCGCAGTCGTCCCAGCCGCGACGACGTGGACGATCGCCTCGCGCGGATCGCCGAACAATTGGACCTCAACGGCACCGATCGGGCGGAACTCCATCGCTTGGCACACCTGTACGCCCGCGGCGACCTGGCCGCGCGACTGGACGAACTCGCGGCCCACTGAGGCAAGTCGTCCAGGCGTCCTGGCGTGCGGCGGCCGGCCGCACTCAAGCACGAACGACGGAAGATCACTTCCAGTGATCGACACAGGTCAAAGCTCCCCATGGTCGTCACATCTCCGATACGTGGCGCGCCGTCGCAGCTTCGGGAGCACTGGGCCTGGATCGGCTTCTTCATGGAACGTGAACATCTGCCGGAGATGAGCCGTCGTGACCTCGACGCCGGTGATCGCTTTCGTCGCGCAGTCGATGAACCACGTGATGTACGGGTGGACGAGGTCGCCGTCGGCGTCGACGCGCAGCGGCGCTTGGACGTGGTGGGCCTCCCGGACGTGGTTGCGCCAGGTGCGGGGGCGTTTGGCGAACACGTCCAGAGCGCGGGCGGCTTCGGGGCCTTTGCGGTGGCCGGCCCGCTCCCCGCGGTCAGGTTCCGGCGGGTCGCGCGCAGGAACGTCGACGGGGAGGGCACCGGATCCAACACCGGGACCGCGTCCGAGGGTGCGCCGCCCGGAAGCGTCGGGTTGTCCGTCGGTCGTGCCGATGTCGGTGCGGCGTGGTCGCGGGCAAACAGGGTTCGCGGGCTGACGCCATCACCGATTCCAGAAGGTCGCTCCTCCGGGCGACGCCGATGTCAGGTGTGGCGAAGCAGGCGGATGCACCACCAGACGGGCGAGTGTCCGCCTGTCCCCGTGCGGTGGGCACCGCGACATCGCGGTCGACCGCGCTCCGGAAGCCGCGTCGGGCAGCGCGGGCGCCGATGTCAACCACGTCCGCCTGGCACCAGATGTATTCACCCGTGAGGTCCACTCCGCCCCGCCGGATGAGATCCAGCGAGGCGGATCTACCCACAGCGCCGCCGGGCGGGAGGGGGCCGGTACGGGTCAGAGTGCGGTTGGGCGGCGGGCGAGTGCCAGAGGAGCGGCGGCCGTCAGAGCTGCGATGGTGACGGCCAACGCAAGGGCGTCGGTGGATGCGCCGAGGCCGGCCAGTGGGGCGGCCAGGCCGCCGATGACGAACTGCGAGAGGCCGAGCAATGCCGAAGCGGTGCCGGCGGTGGCGGGTTCGCAGCGGTCCAAGGCCAAGGCGACGCTATTCGACATTGTCAACCCGATCGAGGATACGACGGCGAAGAAGCCGGCCAGCAAAGGCCACAGGCCGAACCCGCACAGCACGGTGGCCAGGATCAGGAGGCCGCCGGCCGCCGACAGCGCGAGGCCCGCGGCGAGGAGTACGCGGGGGCCGAAGCGGTCCTGGCGGGCCGCGAGGAGGCCGGTCAGGATGATCCCCGTGCCGTTCACGGCGAAGACCACGGCGAACTGCAGTTCGCTCAGCCCGTGGAGATCCTGGAGGACGAACGGCGAGCCGGCGATGTACGCGAACATCGCCGCGAAGGACAGCCCGCCCGCGAGCATGTACCGGGTGAAGTCGCGGTCCCGGGCCACGGCGGCGACGGTACGCAGCATCGGTGCGGTCGACGGCGCCGACGCCGTCTCGGGCAGCCGCCAGATCGCCGCGACCAGCACCGCACCGGCGATCGCAATGACCACGAAGAGGCCGCGCCAGGGCATGACGTGCAAGAGCAGGCCGCCGGCCAGCGGGGACAGGACCGGGGCGATGCCGCTGATCTGCGTCAGGGCGGCGAAGAGGCGGGCCGCGGCGGCTCCTTCGTACAGGTCGCGGACGACGGCTCGGGCGATGACGATCGCCGCGCCGCCCGCCAGGCCTTGGAGCAGCCGGGCGGCGATCAGCAGCGGCAGCGAGGGAGCCGCGACGCACAGCAGGGAACCGAGCGTGTACGCCACGACGCCGATCCGGAGCGGGAGCCGCCGGCCGTACCGGTCGCTCGGCGGTCCGACCGCGGCCTGGCCGAGGGCGAGGCCGACGAGGCAGGCGGTCAGCGTGAGTTGGACTGCGGACGCGTCGGAGTGCAGGTCGCGGCCCAGTTCGGGCAGGGCGGGCAGGTACAGGTCGATCGACAACGGGCCGAGTGCGGAGAGCGACCCGAGGATGAGGGCGAGTCGGGGCACGGGGGCTCGCGGCACGGTGGTCCGGGGTTCTGCGGCCACGGTCATGACGGCTCCAGGGGCAGGCCCCCGCCGCGTCCGCGCGGCTGGACGCGGCGGGGGATCGGTCGTCAGACCAGGGCAGGGACGGAAGCGGGTACGGCGGCGGGGGCGGTGCGGGCGGCCTGTTCCGCGACCCGACGACCCAGGTGTTCGGCGGTGGCCAGGTCGGAGGGGTGTGCGGCCTCCGGCCCCTCGTCGCCGTTCGACTGGGCGGCGGCGCCCAGCCACACTCCGAGGCGGTTCAGATCGAACTCGGAAGCCTGGCTGGAGTTCCAGCCCGGCAGCAGGCCGAGGCTGACCCAGAGCATGCTGTGCTGCGCGGCGTACAGCGACAACGTCTGGAGCGCGTGCAGCTTGTCGCCGGACTTGGCGCCCGAGTTGACGAAGCCCGCGGCGAGCTTGTCCGCCCACAGCTGGTTCTTCCATCGGCCGCTGGACTGCTCCATGAACAGCTTGAACCTGGCCGCGACGTCGCCCAGATACGTGGGGGAGCCGAAGACGATCGCGTCGGCAGCGTCGAGCAGCTGCCACTGTTCGTCGGTGACGGTGTCGACGGCGACGAGGTGGACCGCGGTTCCGGAGACCGAGGCGGCACCGTCCCGTACGGCTTCGGCGAAGCGTGCGGTGTGGCCGTAGCCGCTGAAGTAGGCGATGGCGACTGAGGTCATGGTCATTTCCCGTTCCGGTCGAGGAAATCGGCGATGAGAGGAGCGATCTCGGGGAGCTTTTCCTCAAGGGCGAAGTGACCGGTGTCGAATACGTGGACCTCGGCGGCGGGCAGGTCCTGGAGATAGGCGTGGGCGCCGGCCTCGGGGAAGAATGCGTCGTCGCGGCCCCACAGGATCAGCGTCGGCGGCTGATTCTCGCGCAGCCACTGCTGCCATGCGGGATAGCGTTCGATATTGGTGTGGTAGTCCAAGGCCAGGTCGACCTGGATCTCCTTGCGCCCGGGCAGATCGAGAAAGTGCTGGTCGAGCGTCCAGCCGTCCGGGGCGATCCGGGCCGGGTCCGCGGCGCCGCCCTCGTACTGGCTGCGCGTCACGGGCAGGACCAGGATCTCCCGCACCCGGTCCTCGGCTCCCTCGACACCGAGCCGGTTCGCCGCCATCCCGCGGGCGAGATCGCTCAGGCCCTCGTCGTAGGCATTGGCATTCTGGACGACCAGGCCGGCGAACCATTCGGGGCGCCGGGCGGCCAGCCGCAGTCCCACCGGTCCGCCGAAATCGAACAGGTAGGCCACGAATCGGTCGAGAGCGAGAGCCAGGCAGAATCCTTCGACGGTGTCCGTGATCCGTTCGAACGAATACCGCGACGCGGTCCGGTCGGGATCGTCGCTGTGGCCGAATCCGGGATAGTCCGGTGCTATCAGCCGGTACCGGGTGCCGAGTGCGTCGATCAGCCGGCGGAACTGGTGAGAGGCGGACGGAAAACCGTGCAGCAGAAGCAGCACGGGAGCATCGGCGGGACCCGCTTCGCGATAGAAGACGCGGGTGTCGCCGACATCGACGTAGCGGTGTGCCACGTCGGGAAAAGACGCCAGGGCCATGGGGAATTCCTCGATCTCATGATTTCTCGTGCGACCTAAGAATCGGGCTCCGGGGAATCGCGAACAACGCGAGATCGGACAACGGATGTTGCCTCTGGGTCAACGATGCGATGTCGTCGCCGCAGGTGGGCCGGCGCTTGGAGGAACGCACCGTTGAGCGCCCTTCAACGGTATGCCAGGATCATGCACCGTCCGGAATCGTTCGGGTCAGGTCGGACATCGATCAAACTGCGTAAACCGGCACCTGTGGTGCTGCGGGGGATGGGGCCGTATGGAGCGTCAAGAGATCGAGATCTTCCTGGTCCTCGCCGAAGAACTGCACTTCGGCCGTACGGCGGAGCGCCTGCACATCTCCACGGGACTGGTCAGCAAGACCGTCAAGAAGATCGAGCGGAGCCTGGACGTGGAGCTCTTCGAGCGGACCAGCCGGCGCGTGGTGCTCACGGACGTCGGCGGCAAACTGCGTGACGACCTGCGCCCGCACCAGGAGGGGATCCAACAGGCGATGCATCGGGCGCGGCTGGCCCGGCACGGGATCACCGGCGCACTGACGGTCGGCTTCATGAGCGTCCTGGCCGGCAGCCTGGTCAGCCGGGGCCGCGAGCGGTTCATCGCGGACAACCCCGAGTGCTCGGTGCGCGTGGTCGAGACGCAGGTCCACCACTTCGTGTCGCAGCTGCGCGACGGCAGCGCCGACGTCCTGCTCATGTCGCTGCCGGTCAACGAACCAGACATCACCATCGGCCCGGTCGTCAGTCGCCAGGACCGCTATGTCGTGGTGTCGGCCGACCACCGCTTCGCGGGCCGTGAGTCGGTGGCGTTCGAGGAGCTGGCGGACGAAACCTTCCCAACGGCCGTCTCCTCGTTCCCGGACTACGCAGTCGACTATCATGCACCGCGCCACACGCCCACCGGCCGCCGCATCCAGCGGTCGCCGGAACCGGTCGCCACCTACGCGGAAGCCCTCGCGATGGTCGCCGCCGGCCGCATGATCGCCATGGGCGACGCCCAGTTGATGCAGTTCTACGGCCGCCCCGACCTCGTGTACGTACCGGCCCCCGACATGCCGCCGATGGACTTTGCCCTGCTGTGGCGCACCCGTGACGACGACGACGAGCGCATCCGCGCCTTCGTGGACGCGACCGTGTCCGCCGTACCCCAGCCACCCGGCGCGCAGCAGGCCGCAGCGGGCCCCGAACCTTCCTGAACCTTTCGGGGGCGTCCGGGCGGTCCGCCCGGCACGGGATCACCACCCGGCGCCGCCGGAGCGTCCGGCCAGGACCAGGTCGCCGCGACATGATCCGCCGATGTAGCCGGCCTTTTGCGCCGGTGACAGATCCCTCGCCCGTTGTTGTGACGAAGTGTGCCCGGATGCGGCGCGTGGTGGGGCATTCACCGTCCACAGCGCCAACGTGGCCCACGTGGCCGCAGGTTTACGCGTGCGGCACTCGACGTTGTCAACGACGGCGAACATCTGCGCCCATCTGACCCGGCAGGCCGCCCACGGTGCCGTCGACGCCATCGAAGGAAGCCCTCGCCGGTGCCGAGAGAGTGGACGTGGCGAGGAACCCGCCGAATCGGTTGCGACCACATCGCGACTACCCGGCTTGGCTGCGCGACCTGTTCAAACCGCTCTGCACGGCTGCGATCGCGGGCCGATCGCTCGTGAGTCCCAAAGCCGAGCGGCCGGTCGTGCGACCACACTGAGACCACCACACCCCAGAACGCGGAAAAGGCCGCCTTCTCGATTCTGAGAAGACGACCTCCGACCTGCGTAAAACGCTGGTCGGGACGACAGGATTTGAACCTGCGACCCCTTGACCCCCAGTTGGGCAAGTCAAGGGTTTTTGCTGGTCAGAGGCCTGCACGTGCACGAACGGCCGTGCTGTTCCACCTGATTCGTGTGTTTCTGTGCATGACGTGTGGTCCCCACGTGGTCCCCAAGCCCGCGACGGTCGATCGGGAGGACAGAACGATGGTGCCATCGTTAAACGTGACTTGGGCGCCGAACGGTGCCGTTCATGAGACGGTCGCGCCGAGTTCGTCCATGAACTGGTGCGACATGGTGGTCAAGGAGCCGAGGATCCTGGCCTTCTGGGCCTCGAACTCGCTTTTGCCGAGTACGCCTTGGTCTTTGAGCTCGCCCAGATCCTTGAGCTGGGCGATCCTGCTGCTCGTTTTGCCGGCCGGTGCCGGCGGGGCGGGCGCAGCTTGGTAGGCGGGCTGAGGTGCAGCTTGCTCTGCGTCCTGCTGGGCCCAGCGGCCGGCCTGCCGTCGGGAGACTCGGTTGACCGCGGTGGCGGTCCCGGCGATCACGGTGGTGCGGGCGATCCTGCGAAGAAGGCCTGGCATGCCGATTCTCCTCGGGGGGTTCGACAAAAGTGGTCGGGAGGGATTCAGGACTTGGACCCGGCGGGAGCTGGTCGCCGAGGCGGTGCGCGGCTCGCTGGAGCGGGGCCCGCCCGCACGACGGCGCGGTCATCGGGGGCTGGGATCCTGGCCGTCGAGGTGGCGTCTGTCCTCCTACGGACGCCAGACGATCAAGACCGAGGAGCCGGCGATGCGGCGTGATTCGAGGTCGTGGTGGGCTTCGGGGCGGCGAGGGAGCGCGAAAGCGCTGGTTGATGACGCCGGTGATGCGGCCCGCAGACGTTGGACCGAGATCGGTGGGGCCGTCGGCAGCCGCGACATCGAGTTGGCGCGTCGTGGCGCGTCGGTTGTTGCGCGGGCGCGGGCTCAGGCGATGTCGTCCCATTGGTCCAGGAGGGCGTCCGTGAGGACGTCGCCCAGTGGCTCCGGGCCCCGGTCCAGTGGCAGTTCGGCCCAGATGACCTTGCCGTGCGGGTTGTATCTGGTGCCCCAGCGTTCGGCGAACTTCGCCACGAGGAAAAGACCTCGGCCGCCCTCGTCCGTGGTGGCCGCACGCCGCAGGTGCGGGGAAGTGCTGCTCCCGTCGGAGATCTCGCAGATGAGGATGCGGGTGCGAAGAAGCCGGACCCGGATCGGCTGGGTGCCGTAGCGAATGGCGTTGGTGACCAGCTCGCTGAGGACGAGTTCGGCGGTGAACTCGATGTCCCCCAAGCCCCACGCGTCGAGTTGGCGGGCGCACGCCGCCCGGACGCCCGCCACGGCCGCCGGATCGGACGGGACGTCCCACGTCGCGACCCGCGCCGGGTCGAACAGCCGCGTGCGGGCCACCAGCAGCGCGATGTCGTCGCTGGGACGTCCGCTGAGCATCGCTCCCATGACCGTGTCGCAGGTCTGTTCGGGTGTGGCGTCGGCGCCGCTGGAGGCGAGGGCCGTCCCCAGCATCCGCAGGCCGGTGTCGAGATCGCGCCGGCGGTCCTCGATGAGGCCGTCGGTGTACAGCACCAGGCGCGACCCTTCGGGCAGGACCATGTCGACGCAGTCGATCGGCAGGCTGCCGTTGAGGCCCAATGGCAGCGACGCGGGCACGTCCGGGAAGGACACCTCGCCGCCCGGTGTGACCAGCGCCGGACCCGGATGCCCCGCGCGGGCCACCGTGGCGCGGCCGGACACCGGGTCGTACACGGCGTACAGGCACGTGGCGCCGGTGATCTGCCGAGTTTCGTCCGGGTCGTCCGATTCGCGGTCGATGCGGGCCACCAAGTCGTCGAGGTGGCCGAGCATTTCGTCGGGAGGCACGTCGAGCGCGGAGAAATTGTGAACGGCGGTGCGCAGCCGTCCCATCGTCGCGGCCGCGTGCAGTCCGTGCCCGACCACGTCGCCCACGACCAGCGCGACCCGCGCACCCGGCAGCGGGATGACATCGAACCAGTCGCCGCCGACACCCGCCTGCGCGGGCAGGTAACGGTATGCCGCGTCCACCGCGTCCAGTTCGGGCAGTCCGCCGGGCAGCAGGCTCCGTTGGAGCGTCACCGCCATGGCGTGTTCGCGGGTGTAGCGACGGGCGTTGTCGATGGACACCGCCGCCCGGGCGGTGAGCTGTTCGGCGAAGGAGACGTCCTCGGCGTCGAACGGCTCGGACGAGTTGCAGCGCCAGTACGTTGCCATGCCCAGCACCACGCCGCGAGCCCGCAGCGGCACGGAGATCAGCGAGCGGAGGCCGTAGGCAAGCACGCGTTCCGCGCGTTCCGGGTCCTGCGCGACCCAACCCTCGGCGGCGGCCAGGTCCGGTTCCAGGACCGGTCGCAGGGCCGCGAGTGCGGCTCCCATCGGCGTCGTGGGCCCGAAGTCGATCGGAACGCCGGTCGGATAAAGCGGCGGCGGCCGATCCGGGTCGGCCCACCGGGTCGCCGCGCGCCGCATGCGGGCGGCACGGCCGGGAGGCTCGGCGCCGCTCAGGACCGGGTCGAGGAGGTCCACGGTGACGATGTCGGCGAACCGGGGTACACCGACCTCGGCGAGCTCCTCGGCGGTGTGCAGGATGTCCAGCGTGGTGCCGATCCGCACGCTCGCCTCGTACAGCAGGTTCAGCCGCTGCCGGGTCTCCTCCACGCGACCGGCCAGCGCCTGGAGCTCGGTGGAGTCCCGCAGGGTCACCGCGCAGCCGGCCGGACCGTACGGGGCCGTCGGGCGGCTGTTCACCGCGAGCAGCCGATCGCCTGCCGGGTGCACCTCGTCCGTGGCGGCCCGCCCGGACACGAGCAGCTCGGTCAGCGCCGGGTCCAATCCGAGTTCTGCGGCGCCGCGGCCTTCGACGTCTTCGGGCAGGTCGAGCAGATGCCGCGCTTCGTCGTTGGCGAGCAGTACGCGACCGTCGGCGCCGGTGATGAGCACGCCTTCGCGTACGGCGTGCAGGACCGCGTCGTGGTGCTCGTACATGCGGGTGATGTCGGCGGGCTGCAGCCCGCGCGTCTGCCGGCGCAGGCGGCGGCTGATCACCGCGGCCCCGATCGCGGTGACGGCCAGTGCGCCGACGGCGCCGCCGAGCAGCAGCGTCCACTGGCGGTACACGGTGTCGTTCACGCTCGCCACGGTGATCCCCGCCCCCACAAGGCCGAGCGGGGCGCCGTCGGGTCCGTACACCGAGACCGCCGAGATGACGGCATCGCCCTGGTCCGTGGGGTATCTGAAGGTCACCGTGCCTTCGGCGAAGAATCGTGGCATGTCGTCGTCGGTTCGCTGACCGAGGAGCTCCGGGTAGGGCGTGGCCAAGCGGACCGCGGTCGGACTGAGAATCGTGATCAAGTCGACGCCCGTCGCCTTGCGGATCCGTTCGGCCATCGGTTGCAGCACCGCCGAGGGGTCGGGGCTCTGCAACGCGGGGACCATTCCCGGGGCGTACGCCAATGCCTCGGCGACGTCCAGGCTCCGTTGGCGTGCGTCCCGCTCGACATCGCGGCGGGCCTGTAGCACCAGCGCGGCCACAACCGCGATGACGAGCAGCAGGACCACCGCGAGCTGGAGCAGGAACATCTGGCCCGCGACGCTGCGCGAGCCCGGCAGGAATCGTCGTCGGGTCGGAGCTGGAGGGCCGGGCGGAGCCGGATCGCGGCCCGCCTTGTCCAACGGCCGCGGACGCCACCGGGGGAAGCGACGTGGCCGCGACGTGGACGGTCGATGAAAACGCCCCATAATGTGACATGTTTAGCATTTCGTACATTGGCTGTCCAAAGCGCACACCGCCCCAGCCCCGCAATCCTCGGCGGGCCCCTGCGACGGGCCGCGGAACGCTTCCAGGTCTCGGTGACCACCGCCGCCCGATGGGCCGCCCGCTACCGTCGGTCGTCGACGACGCAGCGGTGTGGGTGTGCGCCGGTGTCGGGCCAGCCAAGCCCCCACGTCCTCGCCGCCGACGGTGTGTCCGGGCACGAGCTCGTCGAGGCTTCCGCCGCTCTCGGTGTGCAGTCGTACCGCCGTGAGTATGCGTTGCCAGTCCAGGGACCACCGCCGGGCCGGGTCGTCGCGTCCGGTGGGGTTGCAGTCGGGGTCGATCGCGGCGAGCCGCTCCCAGCGTTCGGCCCAGCGGTCGGGGTTCTTGCGGGATTCGAGGGGGCGGCGGCAGTTGGCGAGAAATTGTCCGACGGGGTAGTTGTTGACGGCGGCGTTCTTGGGCGCGGCCAGATGCCCGTGGACGGCGTTGTTCGCTGATCCATTGCCCGACGGGGTGGCTGGTTCCGGTCTCGGCGTCGTAGTCGATGGCCTCCAGCGGGACGTTCAGGTCGCCGTGGGTGGTGTGCCATCGTCGGGCGGCGAGGTAGCCGCGGCGCCAGTCCCGGCGTTCGGGGTCGATGACGCGCAGTTTGATGAAGTCGGTGAGGAGGGCGGGATCGCGCTCGGTCATGAACCTCACGAGGAACCGCTCTTCGACGTCCTCAGATTCCTCGCCCCCGCCGCCCTCGGAGTCCTCTTCGATCTGCTCGCCTTCGCTGTCCATGGCCTTCGAGGCCTCGTCGTCGTCGGCGTCGGTGTCCGTCGATGCCGTGAGCCGGACGTGGCTGCCGCTGGGTGCGGGTGTGGCGAGCATGTCCAGGACGCGGCTGTCGTGGGCGGCCAGGGCGTGGAGGACGCGGACGAGGAAGTGGTAGGAGTCGGAGACGAGCATGTCGTCGGGTTGTTCGCCGGCGGCGAGGAGGATGGGCACGATGATCGTCGCGGTGCGGCCTTCGTGGGGTTCCTGGCGCAGGACGCGGCCGATGGCCTGGACGATTTCGATCACGCTGAGTTTGGGGTCCATGAAGGCGACCGCGTCGGCTCGCAGGTCGACGCCTTCGGCGAGGACGCGGACGTTCGAGAGCACCGCCCGCCGCCTCACCACCCCGCCCCGGTCGGGGACCTCGAAGAGTGGGGCGGGTTCGCGGTCGGTGTGCGCGGCGAAGTCGCCCAGCACCCGCCGCCGATGCTCGCTCTCGTGTTCCCCGCACAGCCACTCCGCCCACACCGCCGCCGGGTACCGCTGCGGGTTCGTCTCGTGGAGTCGCTTGGCGACGTCGGGCAGGCTCTCCGCGCACGCCTGGGCCTCGGCGGTCCGCGCGTGGTAGGCGATGACCGTGTTCAGATCCTGGTCGGCGGCGACCCGCAGCACGGCGGTCTGCAGGGCGGCCAGGCGCGGCCCGGTACTCCTCGACCTCTTCCAGTGTGTGTCGGCCCGGGCCTCGGTTGAGGTCGAGGCCGCCGGTCGCGGCCAGGTTCTGGACGGTGGGGTCGGCGACGTCGACCACCACGATCCGAGGCCTTGCGAGCCCAGGCGCACCCCGGCCGCGAGTTCCAGCCGGTGGACGGTGGGGCCGAAGATTTCCTCGTTCTCCCTGGACGGAACCGCGTGGACCGGCAGCGGCGAGTGGACCGGACGTCCACCGCGCACCCGAGGCGGCCCGGCGCCGCCCTCGTCGTCCTCGTCACCTTCGTCGTTCCGGCCGACTTCGTCCTCGGCAAGGTTGTCGATCCCACCCGGGGCCGCCGCGTCCGGGTTGTCCCACGCGTCGTCGTCGGCGAGGATCGGGGGCCGTTCGGCTTCGCCCTCGCCGGTGCCTTCGCCGTAGGTGCTGTTGGCGGGCGGTTCCCACACGCGCGGGGTCGCGGTCAGGTACAACCGCCCCTGGGCCGGAAGGCGTCGGTCGTCGTGGACGGCTCCCACCTTCGCGAGCGATCCGCTGGTGCGGTGTCCCTCGTCGCCACACACGAGCCGCCACGGCTTCAAGCGCAGCCCGTACACGCCCGTGTGGGCGTCGAGGATGGTGCCCAGCGACTGGTAGGTGGCGTACACGGTCAGCGGCCCGTCGGCCCCGGCCCACAGGGCCAGTTGCGGGGCGCTGGTGGTCGCTCGCACCCCGGCGCCGCTCAACGCCACGTCGCCGCCGAGGGAGCACACCGCCAGTTGCGTCCCGCCCACGCGCCCGGCCCGCTGCCAGGCCCGGACGGTCTGGACGAGGAGGTCGAGGGTGGGTACCAGGACCAGGACGCGGTCGTGCGCGGCGAGGGTTGTGGCGGTTGCGGCGGCGACCCGGGTCTTGCCGCAGGCGTACCGGGAGACCCGGGCTCCGGGCCCGGGTCTCCCGGCGGGCGTGCCCCTGTGCGTTGGTCAAAGTGGTCGGGTCGGTGTTGGGTGCGAGCTCAGCCGGCACTCTGGTTGCCATGAGTGATGGAGCGCCCGTGCGGGAGTCGAGTGACGAGGGCATGCGTCCGTGCGTCTTCTGTGGTCACCCGGTCGTGATCGACTCGATCGACGAATACGACTGCGCTGTTTGTGGTGAGCGTGACGAGGACCGGCCCGACGTGGCGACCCGAGACTCGTAGAAGGTGCCGTCGCGGAGCATCGCGAAGAGCACGTCGGCGGCGGAGGGTGGTCGTCCAAGGCTTCGACGTTGAGACCGCGAACCTCTGCATCGGCGCGGGCACGAGGTGGTCGTGCGCCGGTGTCGGCTCGACTGGAGAGCGGAAGGACCGTGCCCTGGATGGTCACTCGCCCGGCGTCTTGGTCCAGGATCGCCTTGTCCGGGCCCGTACGGACCACGCACGACGAGATCTTCTGCTCGGTGCCCGAATTGCTCCCGGTACCGGAAGAGGCCCGGCAGGCCGGGCCCCGCACAGTGCATGATCGTGGACGTGACAGGGATCGACACGACGTGGCCGACGGCGAACTGGCTGAGGAAGAAACGCCGCCCGGTGGCGCCGTCACGTTGGTCACTTCCCTGTCGACGACTCCGTTCGTGTGGATGACGCACGCGGTGGTCATGCCGGCCCTCTCGGTCGGCTGTCGACAACCCTCGACAGTTGGCGCGACCGTACCTGGCCGGCAGTTCCCCGGCCGGCGTGGATGTTCCCTTGGGCGGGTAGCACGGCAGCCAGGAGCGGCAACCAGGCCCGTTCACCTGTCCGGGGATGCCCGTTGCCTGGATCACCCGCTCCGTTGCGGCCCGTCCGCTCGCGACCGTGGGCGGACCCGACGACCGCCCGCACGGGGCGTGCGGGCGGCCGTCGGGCAGACGAGGGACCTGGAATATCCGTCGTCAGCGCTGCTTTGGCAGCCGCGGCCGTTCGGCGTCCGGGTCGTCGGAGCGGTCGAAGGCTCCGGGACGGGAGAGGTCGTCGAGGAGCTCGTCGATGAGTTCCTGGGTGACGTGCGGCATGACGTAGACGTGGCTGTAGTCGTGGCGGCGGCCGCCGAGGTTGAGCGGGACGCAGGCCAGGGAGTACTTCTGCGTGATCTCGGCCCGGGGCTGCTGGAACCAGACGCTGAGCGCGTGGTCGCCGTGGCCGACCTCGATGCCGTCCTCGGCCCAGGGCTCACCGCGCTCCTGCAACTGCGAGCTCAGCAGCCTGAGGCGATCGGCCGTGTACTCGGCGATCCGCAGAACCTCCGCGGCCTGCCGTACCTGCTGCTCCTCGCTGAACTGGGCGAGGTGGTTCCACATGGCCAGGGAGGCGAATCCGCTGCGGGAGCCGGCGAAGGTGCTGTCCGGGGAAGAGACGACCGCCGGGTCGGACGGCGGGCGCAGCTTGGATCCCGCGCGGGACATGTAGATCCCGGTGGGGACGGGCGCGCCGGGGTACTTGTGGCCGCTGGTGACGATCGAGGACACCTCGGGGATCCGGAAGTCGAAGACTGGGGGCGCGCTGTCGACGAGACCCGTGTCACGGGCCTTCTCCAGATAAGGGGCGTAGGCGCCGCCCAGCGCTCCGTCGACGTGGATCCAGTAGCCGTTGCGGATACTGACCCGATCGGGGTCGTCGGGGTCGAAGCGCACGGTGCGGTCGACCAGGTTGTGCTTCTCGAAGACGGGGCGCAGCCGCTCGCAGGCCGCCCGGACGTCGTCGTAGGCGCCCTTGAAGACGCTGCCGATGTTGAAGTTGACCAGGACGGGGTGCCCCTTGGCGGCGAAGAAGTCCACGAAGGCGACGAGGGCGTCGACATCGACGGTGCCGGGCCCCTCGTCGCCGCCGGTGGTCGGGACGCCGCCGAGGGGCCAGCCGTTGTACGTCTGCGTGCCGGTGCCGGCCATGTCGATGGGGCACTCGCCCGGGTAGAGACTTCCGCCCAGATCGTAAAAGGTCGGGATGTCCAGCACCCGCATGGCCTTGATGTGGGAGTAGTGGGTCTCCTGTGAGAAGAACGCCACGGGGGAGTAGGCGTTGGGGTTGTCGTCCGGGTGTCTCGCTCGCAGGTAGGTGGTGCGGCAACTGGCGTCGCCGGAGACCTCGTCGCGTACCAGGGCGTTGCCGTCGAGGTAGTCACGGGCGTTCCACATGGCGTAGAGGTTGCCCTCGGTGCTGCCCATGGACAGGACGTAGCCCCACCCGTCCTGATCCCGCGGGTTGGCCGGGTCCTGGGGCAACGGGGCGTGCCACAGGCGGGCGTAGTGCTCCAGGACCGCGCGCTCCAGCCACCGGGAGTGGAGGCTGTAGTTGCTGTCGACGAACGGGTCCCCGATGTTGTTGATGTGGTAGCCCAGGAAACGGCCGAGGGCGGCGTGACCGTCGAGGGACAGGTTGACCTGGTAGCCCAGCAGACGCCCGCTCCGCTCGCCGAGGTACCCCTCCAGCTTGGCGAGGACCGCGTTCCGCTGCTCGTCGGTGTAGGCGTCGGTGCCCAGTCGGTAATCCTCGTTGTTCGGCAGTGCGGTCAGCCGCACATCGGAGTGTTCGATAGTCATTCAATATCCGATTCTGAGCGATTCCGCGAAACGGCAGCCGGCGTCGACCAGGACAGCGGCAAACGTCTCGGAAAGTACTCGGGTCAATGAGGCGAAGCGAGTTCGTTACCTACCGGGGCCCGGCCGCCCGGCATTCGCCAACGTGGGTGGCCGGTGCGTCGACCATGGCCTTGGGAACAGTGGCCATCGGGCGGTTCGACCGCTTGTCGCCGGGCGTCTCACAGGCCACAGAATATGGATAATTCGGTGCCTCGACTACCGGATCGTCGATGTTTATCGTCCGCTAATCATTTCGGGTGAATCGACGGCTTATCCGGGGTGTCCGCGTCGGGTCGACCGGTATGGCCGGCCTCGAATCGGCAGCCCATTTCGGGGCTCGCCCTCACGACGGTGCGCGGTCGACCGCAACGCCGTAGTCGGCCCGAAACTGATCGGAAAATCGATTCAAGCTGGAATTTTCCGACTGCTTTGCCAGTCTCCGAATCACTCCGTTTGGGCGGTCTCTGACGCTGTCACGTTCTCCTTTACCGATCCTGGCAAGCCTGTTCGTCGTGTGGTGGCAGGTACGGCGAGGAGGTCTGGTGCGAAGGGGGATGGTGCTGGGGGATCTTCGGGTCCAGCCGTTGAAGCGGGGGGCGCGTGGTCCTACACGATCGTGTGGCCGGAGGGCATCGATACTCTGCGCGTGTGATCCTTCTCGACACGAACCAACTGCGTCGAGTACTTCCCGGCAACCCGACGCTGACCCTGCTCGTGTCGAGTTCGTACAGGCCCTGGAAGTCCCAAGCAACTCGCCGAGCGCGCCGCGTTGATCGATGCAGCAGCGCGTCGAGGACGCCCGCGAGTTCGGCCTACGGGCGGTGCCAGTGACGCGAGCCTGCTCAGCGCGTGGGAATCGGGCCGTAGCGGACGGCGGGGGTCGAGGGCGCGTGCCGCGTGGGCGTAGCCGCCGTGCCGCGCAGCACGGTGAGGAATTCGTCCGCGCGGGCGTAGCGCTCGGCTTTGGCCAGGTGGTCGCCGAAGCGGGCCTGTTCGTCGCGTTCGCCGGCTCCGGTTGTTGATGGGCTTGGAGGTCAGTGCCGTGTCTTTCGTGCGCGACTACGTCGAGTTGCACTTCGGCGGGCCGGTATTGCGGGCTTTGAGTGACCCGGTGGGCGTGTACGGGGGCCGCGAGTGGCGCTTTCCCGAGCCGGGGTCGCTGGAGCTCATGCGCTGCTACATCGGCGAGACCGTCGACGGCTGTGAACTGGATCCGGATCGGATCCTCGCCTTGGACTTCGGGGAGCACCGCTTCATCGTCCCGCTGGACTCCGACACAAGCGGGGGCCCCGAGTCGGCCCACATGGTCGGCGTCGACGTCAACACGCTCCTGCTGCGCGAGTGTGCCAGGGTCTCGGCGGGCTCAGCGAAGGGACGGGTGGCCGAGCTGCGGTCCCTGATGCGCTTCCTTCACCTGCAAGGCGTCATCCCGATGAAACTCGGCGGCGCGGTGCCTCCGGTGGGCGGCTGGCGCTTCGCCTCCCTGCCGCCGACGATGGCGGACGGCGACGTGCAGCGATTGCTGGACCATACTCCGCGCCAAGGGACGGTCGGCGTCCGCGACTACGCGATCCTGGTGCTGGTGGCCAGGCTCGGACTGCGCTCGATCGAGGTGGCCCGACTGCTGCTGGACGACATCGACTGGCGCTGCGGCGAGATCGTCGTCCGAGGCAAGGGACGCCGTGAGGACCGGCTCCCGCTGCCGGCCGACGTCGGCGAGGCATTGGTCGCATACTTGTCCGCCGCAAGGCCTCGCTTGAACGCCCGTCATGTGTTCCTGACCTGCAAGGTTCCGCACGGTCCGATCCGGGCGGACCTGGTCGGCGACGTCGTGGAACGAGCCTGCCTGCGGGCCGGCTCGCCCAAGGTCGGGCCGCACCGCCTGCGCCATGCCCTGGCCGCCGACATGCTCCGCCACGGCGCCGGGCTCACCGCGATCGGGCAGGTGCTCGGGCACCAAGACCTGGCCACCACCGCGCTTTACGCGAAGGTCGACTTCATCGCGCTGCGCGCGGTCGCACAGCCCTGGCCCGGGACGGAGGCGGCATGACCGACCTGCGCCAAGCGCTCGATGACTACCTGCGGCTTCGCCGTTCGCTGGGGCACCAGATGGCCGAAGCGGCGTATCTGCTGCCGGACTTCGTGAGCTTCATGGACAACGGGGGCGAACACACCGTGACCGTGGCCGCCGCGCTGGACTGGATGAAGACCCGCGGGCCCGAGGTGGTCACGACGGTCAGTCCCCGGCGGATTACCGCTGTTCGCGGGTTCGCGCGCTATCTGAGCGGGATCGACCCGGCGACCGAGGTGCCACCGCTGGGACTGGTGCCCTACAACCGGCGACGAGGGCAGGTCTTCCTCTACTCCGATGCCGACATCGCAGCGATCATGGCCGCAGCCAAAGAGACGATCCCTCAACCGTTGCGGGCGGCGACCTATCACACGCTGATCGGGCTGCTGGCCGCGTCCGGCCTGCGCATCGGCGAGGCAATCAAACTGGACCGCGACGACATCGACTGGACCGAGGGCGTGCTGCACATCCGCGAGTCCAAGTTCGGCAAGTCCCGGCTGGTCCCGCTGCAGGACAGCGCCGCGAACGCGCTGCGCGAGTACGGCACACTGCGCGAAAGGTTGATGCCCAGGCCCAAGAACCCCGCGTTCTTCATCTCCCTCACCGCCAAGCGGCTGATCTATGCCTGCGTCCATCCGGTGTTCCGGGCCCTGGTCGACACCGCCGGAGTCGGTTTGGACGCCCCGCACAGACCTCGACTGCACGAGCTGAGGCACACCTTCGCCGTTCGAACCCTGCTGCACTGGTATCGCGCCGAGGACAACGTCCAGGCGAGGATCCCGTCGCTGTCGACCTATATGGACACCGCGAACCGGCCTGCACCTACTGGTACCTGTCGGCGGCCCCGGAACTGCTCGCTCTGGCCGCCGCCCGCCGCGAGGGCATCCTGAAAGCGGCCCGCTCATGACCCTGATCGCACTCACCCTGCAGGCGTTCTTCACCGACCGGCTCGCCCGCGAACGCCAGGCCAGCCCCTGCACCATCGCCGCCTACCGCGACGCGCTCCGCCTCCTGCTCGGCTTCGTCCAGCAGCGGACCGGCACCGCTCCGGCGAAGCTGGACTGGAACGACCTGAACTCGGACGTGATCTCCGCGTTCCTCAATCACCTGGAGGACGAGCGCGGCAACACCAGAACCCGCAACGTCCGCCTGACCGCGATCCGCTCCCTGTTCTCCTACGCCGCCCTCCAGCATCCCGAACACGCCCTGCTCATCCAGCGGGTCCTGGACATCCCGCCCAAGCGGTACGACAAGAGGACCGTCACGTTCCTGACCGGCCAGGAGGTCGACGCGCTGCTGGCAGCACCAGATCCGAAGCGCTGGGAAGGAAGACGGGACAAGGCCATGCTGGCCCTGGCCGTTCAGACCGGCCTGCGCGTCTCCGAACTCACGAGCCTGAACTGCGACGACATTGCCCTGGGCGACGGCGCTGCCGTCCGTTGCGAGGGAAAGGGACGCAAGCAACGAACCGTCCCACTCGACCGCCCTGTCCAGAACCTGCTCAGCGCCTGGCTGAACGAACGCGCCGGGCGCCGCGGCGACCCCCTCTTCTGCACTCGCACCGGGCGCCGCCTCAGCCGCGACGCCGTCGCACAACGCCTGACCACTCACACCCAGACCGCCGCGAAAACCCGCCCGTCCCTATTGGACAAGAGCATCCACCCCCACGTCCTGCGGCACATTGTCTCCGCTTGGTTTCCGTGTGGCTATTGACTCCAACCGAGCGCCGGCGGCGCGGCGGGTGGCGGGGTCGGCAGTGCGGTGGCGGCAGTGCGATGGCGGCCGGGTGGCGATCGCTCGGAGAACGGTTCAATCGACGGCATCGCGCAGCAGATCCCGCAGTTTCAGTGCCGCCGGTAGCGGGGCGGCGGGCAGTGCCACATGGACGGTCCGGCGCAGGCCCGGGTCGGTGAGGCGGCACAGGACGAGTTCGTCGGGGACCGCCCACGCGGCCAGCGAGGGGACCAGCGCCACCCCCAGCCCGGCCGCGACGTAGCCGAACTTCCCGGTCCACTCCGCGATCCGGATGACCTTCCTCGGCGTGAAGCCCGCCCGCGCGCAGGCGTCGGCGAGCATGGTCGGGCGGTCGCCGTACGCGTCCTGGAGCCATGCCTCCTCGCGCAGTTCGGACAGGTCGAGCGTCCCGGATCCGGCCAGTCGGTGCCCGGGCGGGAGAGCGACGCACAGGTCGTCTTCGCACAGCACGCTCGTCGTGACCCCGTCGGCCGACGGCAGGCCGGAGGGGTAGTCGCTGACGACGGCGAGGTCCAGCGCCCCGTCCCCGAGGCGCTCCATCAGGGTGCCGGTCCGGCCCTCGACCGCGACGACCTCGACGTCGGGCCGGGCGTCCTGGAGTGCCCGCAGGGCGGTGGGCACCAGTGAGATGTTGGCGGTGGAGAACGCCCCCATGTGCAGCAGGCCGCCCTGCCCCGCTTGCAGCACCGCCAGTTCCCGCCGGGCCCGGGACAGCCGGTCGAGCACCTCCAGTGCGTGCCGGTGCAGCGTACGGCCGGCGGGATTGAGCCGTACGCCGCGAGGAAGCCGCTCGAAGAGCGGTCCGCCCGCCTGGTGTTCCAACGTGGCGATCCGCCGGGACACCGCGGACTGCGTGTAGTTGAGCCGGACCGCCGCTTTGGTGAACGACCCGGTTTCGGCCACGGTCACGAGCAGCCGCAGCGCGTCGATCTCGAACACGTTCGTTCCGCCTTCCGGATCCTGTTGTCCTGTCCCGCGGCATCTTCCCTCAACACATTCCTCGGGCGTATGGATCCCATGCAATCCGGTCGTTGGTGGAATGCCTCGCCCCGCCCTAGCGTCGTCCACGCGGCGGTGCTCCGGAGGGGAACGGGCTCCGCCGCTCCACCGGCCCATGCGATCCGAGGGGTAACTGTGCTGTTGTATACGGGAATCGAGACGGGGCCGTACCGGTGACCCGGTCGTCCGCGCTCGCGTTGCCGGCGATGCTGGCCGATCTGGAGGAACTCGTGCTCTGCGAGTCCTTCTCGGCTGACCACGCGGCGGTGGCGCGCAGCGCCGAGGTGGTCGGCGCCCTCGGGTCAAGGCTGTTGGGGGCCGATCCGGAGACGATCGTGATCGACGGTGTGACCCATCTGCGGTGGGCCTTCGGCACCCCGCGGGTGCTGTTGGTGGGACACCACGACACGGTGTGGCCCATGGGCTCGCTGCGGACCCACCCCTGGTCGGTGGCCGACGGGATCGCCCGCGGCCCCGGCGTTCTGGACATGAAGGCGGGCCTGGTGCAGATGATCCATGCGCTGGCCTCGCTGCCCTCCCCGGACGGGGTGTGCGTACTGGTCAACGGGGACGAGGAGGTCGGTTCCGGGACCTCCCGGGAGCTGATCGAGGAGTCCGCGCGGGGGTGCGCGGCCGCCTTCGTACTGGAGGCGGCCGCGGACGAGGAGGGCGCGCTCAAGACCGCACGCAAGGGCACTTCGCGGTACGAGGTCGTGGTGCACGGCCGGGCCGCGCACGCGGGTCAGGAACCGCAGAAGGGGGTCAATGCCGCGGTCGAGGCCGCTCACCAGGTGCTGTCCATCGCCGGCCTCGGGGACTCGATGGGGGCCGTCGGTGTCGCCCGCTCCCTCCTGGGCTTCGCGACCGTCACGCCCACCCTGCTGTCGGCCGGCAGTGCGCGCAACACGGTGCCCGCGCTGGCGAGGGTGTCGGTGGACGTGCGCGTGCCGACCCCGGCCGCGCAGGACCGGGTCGACGAGCTCATGCGGGGGCTCACCGCCCGGACACCCGGAGCCCGGCTGGAGGTGCTGGGCGGCAGGCAACGGCCGCCCATGGAACCGGAGTCCTCCGCCGAACTGTTCGCCCTCGCGTCCCGGCTCGCCGCGGAGCTGGGCCACGAACCGCTGCGGGGGATCGCCGTCGGCGGCGCCTCGGACGGCAACTACACCGCGGCGGTGGGCTGTCCGACGCTGGACGGCCTGGGCGCCGTGGGCGCCGGCGCGCACGCGGACACCGAGTACGTCGAGGTCGCGCGGATGGTCCCTCGCGCCCGGCTGCTCGCTCGACTCATTGATCACACGACTGGCTGAAGCGGCCTGGACGAGGTCGCTCCGATCCGAAACCGAGGCCCCTTTGTGAGCGTGCCGGGTTCCTCGTCCCCTGAAGTTGCCGCACTGGCTTCCCGTAAGGGCTTCGGCCGATTGGAACACACCTTCCTGCCGAGGAAGGAGGTCGACGTGCAGGACAAGTACCGGGGACTGTTCGTCGCCGGTTCCCTGGCCGGCGTCGCCTTTCTGGCGACCGGAGGCGTCCTGCTGTGGGTCTTCGTGACCTGGTGGGTCGCGTTGTACCCCCTCCTCATCTCCGCAATGGCCTTCGCTGTCCTGCTCGAAAGCCCGAACTTCCGGAGGAAACTCGGCGGCCGGCGTCTGCACCTCTTCGAGCAGGGTCTGCTCGTGGACAGGGGCGCCGGGCGGCTGTTCGCGGTCCGCTGGGACCATGCGATCCATTACCAGTCAACAGTCCTGGAAGTGATCGATTACAAGGGCACGCAGACCGCTGTCGGCAACGCGCACACTTCCACCCTGGTGGCGCCCGACGGCGCCAAGGTCTACGTCTCGGATTTCTTCGCCGACTTCGGGACCTGGGCGCCCCTGATCACCGAGGCGATCGCCCGCGCCCAGGTCCAGCAGGTGTGGGAGGCGGTCCGGGCGGGGCGGCGGGCGGGTTACGGCCCGTTCGACCTGGACGCCACCGGCATCACCGCCAAACGCAAAGGGACGCTGCCCTGGTCGGCCGTCGAGACGATCGATGTCCGCGCGGGCTTCGTGGTCGTCCGACGGCACGGAAAGCCCAAACCCTGGGCGCTCACCAAGGTCAATACCGTGCCGAACCTCCTCGTCTTCCTGACCATCGCCTCGAACCTCCACGGCGGGTGACGCCCACGCTGCCGGCCGGCCGTGCGTGGACCGGTGGAGCGTCCCGCCCACCCGAGTTCGGGGTGGACATCCGTCCGTACTCGCCGAGCTCCGACGCGAGCCGATCGTGGCGAACACCAACGGCGGGCTCACCTGCGCGCGGGCCCGCGGCCGAGTCGGCGGGCGCCGACCCAAGCCGACTCCGGACCAGGCCGAGCCGGCCCGGCAGCTCTGGATCCACAAGATCAAGGCATTGGGCCGCCGACGCGACTGGGCTGGTGGGCTCGACGGAAACATCCGCCTGATCGTGGCCAATCTGCATCGCGAATCCAGCGCTCACTCCGGCCCTGCCCAATCGCAACACGCGCTTCACCGCACACGGCCTCTGCGGACACAAGGCACAGTTGCGCCATGTCAC
This sequence comes from Embleya sp. NPDC005575, assembly GCF_040605455.1. Lineage (NCBI taxonomy): Bacteria > Bacillati > Actinomycetota > Actinomycetes > Kitasatosporales > Streptomycetaceae > Embleya > Embleya sp. NPDC005575. The sequence goes on from NZ_JBEXCV010000094.1 coordinate 35,903, forward strand.
TGCTGCAGGCCGGGGTCGACACCACAGTCATCGCGCTCTGGCTCGGCCACGCCGGCGTCCGCTCCACCGACGCCTACGTCCACGCCGACATGACCATCAAGGAGAAGGCCCTGGCCCTGACCGCACCGATCACCGCACGACCGGGCCGCTACACGCCCACCGACAAGGTCCTCGCCTTCCTGGACCGCCTGTGACACCCGACGTCGACGCGCACCTG
>NZ_JBEXCV010000095.1:0-36115 GCF_040605455.1 Embleya sp. NPDC005575
CTTCCTATCCCGTCGGGTTGCCTATCCCGGCAACCCGACGGGGTGTCGGTGGTTCCGGGTGTCCGGGCGTGGGCGCCCGGTCGATCAGGCGAGCGCGACCAGGTCCGCGTAGTCCTCGTTCCACAGGTCCTCGACGCCGTCCGGGAGCAGGATGATCCGCTCCGGCTGGAGCGCCTCGACCGCGCCCTCGTCGTGGGTGACGAGCACGACGGCGCCCTCGTAGGTGCGCAGTGCGTCCAGCACCTCGGCGCGGCTGGCCGGGTCGAGGTTGTTGGTGGGCTCGTCCAGGAGCAGCACGTTGGCCTTGGAGACCACCAGCGTCGCGAGGGCGAGCCGGGTCTTCTCGCCACCGGAGAGCACTCCGGCCGGCTTGTCCACGTCGTCGCCGGAGAACAGGAACGAACCCAGCACCTTGCGCACCTCGACCAGGTCGAGGTCGGGCGAGGAGGAGCGCATGTTCTCCAGGACCGTGCGCTCGGGGTCGAGCGTCTCGTGTTCCTGCGCGTAGTAGCCGAGTTGGAGCCCGTGGCCGGGTTCGATCTTGCCGGTGTCCGCCTCCTCGACGCCGCCCAGCAGCCGCAGCAGCGTGGTCTTGCCGGCGCCGTTGAGGCCCAGGATGACCACCCGCGAGCCCTTGTCGATGGCCAGGTCGACGTCGGTGAAGATCTCCAGCGAGCCGTACGACTTGGACAGGCCGGTCGCCATCAGCGGGGTCTTCCCGCACGGCGCGGGCTTGGGGAAGCGCAGCTTGGCGACCTTGTCCGACTTGCGCTCGCTCTCCAGCCCGGAGAGCAGCTTCTCGGCGCGGCGGGCCATGTTCTGCGCGGCCACCGTCTTGGTCGCCTTGGCCCGCATCTTGTCGGCCTGCGAGAAGAGCTGATCGGCCTTCTTCTCCGCGTTGGCCCGCTCGCGCTTGCGGCGCCGCTCGTCGGTCTCGCGCTGGAGCTTGTAGGCGTTCCAGCCGACGTTGTAGATGTCGATGGTGGTGCGGTTGGCGTCCAGGTAGAACACCTTGTTGACGCACGCCTCCATCAGGCCGACATCGTGACTGATCACGATGAAGCCGCCCTTGTAGGTCTTGAGGAAGTCGCGCAGCCACCCGATGGAGTCGGCGTCGAGGTGGTTGGTGGGCTCGTCCAGGAGCAGCGTGTCGGCATCCGAGAACAGGATCCGGGCCAGCTCGACCCGGCGCCGCTGGCCACCGGAGAGGGTGTGCAGTTCCTGGCCCAGGATCCGGTCCGGCAGACCCAGGCTGGCCGCGATGGTGGCCGCCTCGGCCTCGGCCGCGTAGCCGCCCTTGGTCAGGAACTCGGTCTCCAGCCGCGAGTACTTGCGCATCGCCTTCGCGGCGGTCTCACCGCTGGCGCTGGCCATCAGACCCTCGGCCTCGCGCATCCCGGAAAGCGCCACGTCCAGCCCGCGCGCGGACAGGATCCGGTCCCGGGCGAGCACGTCCAAGTCGCCGGTGCGCGGGTCCTGCGGGAGGTAGCCGACCTCGCCGGTGCGGGTGATGGCGCCGGACGCGGGCTGGGTCTCGCCGGCGAGCGTCTTGGTCAGGGTGGTCTTGCCGGCGCCGTTGCGGCCGACCAGGCCGATCCGGTCGCCGGCCGCGACCCGGAAGGAGGCGGGTTCGAGCAGGATGCGGGCGCCGGCACGCAGTTCGACGTTGGTTGCATTGATCATGAAGGACTGGACTCCCGGTCGGGGACTGACGAAGACGGACGGTCGTGCGGGGCTTGCGGGGAAGCCACACCGCTCTAAGGCCGCTCGCGGGGATATCCAGAGAAACCGACCATGCACCCGAGTCTACGGGAGCGCTCGCGGCGGATTTCCGGGCGCCCTGCGGGCACGAGGGCAACCCGGGCGATAAGACCCGGAAAAGGGATATCCGTCACTCGACGCCCATCACATCCTTGGTCCGGTCCCGGTGTCCCCGAGCCCGCGGGCGGTGCCCCGACACAGTTCGACGACGACGCGGATCGGATGACGGCGGGCTGCGGCGGCCCGGGCTCGCGGTGAGCGGCGGCGCGGCGCGCGACTGATCGCGGTCGCGCTCGGCCTGATCTTCGGCCTGAGCCCGGACCGGCTCGGCGCCGGCGGACAACCGCGTGCTCGCGGACGCCGGGGCGCGAGCTACAAGCCGGCGCCGACCCGGTTCTTCACGGGCGGCACCTCGACCGCGTGCGGCGGGGCGACCTCGGCGGTGGCCCCTTCGACTACCCGGGCGACCGCAAGGTCTACATCGACCTGGGCTTCTTCGACGCGCCAAGGGCGGACCGCGCACGAGTGCGGCCACCACAGGCGACACAACCAAATGAGCCCCCAAACAACGCCGGCCCGACCGGGACTTGAAACCAAGCAGCCCAGCCGGCGCATGAGACCAACCAGCCCGGCCGGCGCTTGAGGCCACCCAACCCGGCCGGCGCTTGAGGCCACCCAGCCCGGCCGGCGCTTGAGGCCACCCAGCCCGGCCGGCGCTTGAGGCCACCCAACCCGGCCGCAGCCGCCGCGAGATACCGCAACACGTCCTCGTCCGCCCCATCGCGAACCGTCCCCGCGCGCCACGCGCCCAAGTTCACGACGCGGTCTTGACGTCGCACCAGACCACCTTGCCGTCCGGCACGGGATAGCTCCCCCACTCCTCGGCCATCGCATCCACCAACAACAGCCCACGCCCGTGCTCGTCGAGCAGGTCCACCGCGCCGCCCGGCTCGGGGAGCGCCGTGTCGTTGTCCACGACCGCGATCCGGATCGAGTTGTCCCGCCGCAGCACGGCCACCGCGACGGTGCAACCTCGCGTCGTGTGTTTGACCGCGTTGGTCACCAACTCCGACAGGAGCAGTTCGAGGGTGTCCACGGGCGCGTCGGGGACCCGGTCGTCGAGCACCCGACGCAACGCGTGCCGCGCTCGTGGGACCGCTTCCACGGTGGCCGTCAACCGCAGTGACAGGAGCAGCGGGCCGACCGGAGATTTCCCGAATCGCGGCGATGATGCGGTTTCGCCCACGTCTCCCCCTGCTCTCCCCTGGTGGCGCGGATGAGGCGGCCGGAGGCATCGGCGACCTTTGTCCAAGCTAGCCGCCCTTGTCTCCACTGTTGGTGAGATCGACTTCTTTCCCCCTGGTGAAACGTGGCGCGGGCCGGCGATGGACGCGCGACCGGCGCTCGATCGGCGCACGCCCTCGACAAAGGCGCCCTCGGGCGCCCGGGACGCGGTTCCCGCCCTGCTCGGCGGGGTAGCGATTTCGGACGACAGCCGCGCCGAGCAGCGCGCCGGGACCGCCACGTGACTCGTATCGCACGGCCCGGGACGGGGCTCGGGGAACCAACCGAACCGCCGCTTCGTCCCGCAAGCAGATGGCAACGGCCCGGGAACCCCGGGCCGGCTCGCCACCCGGCCGCTAACGTCGGGGGTACCGACCGCGTCACGGAGGACCTGCATGCAGCCCCGGCTCCAGGCCACTCTGGCCGATTTCGTACCGGCCTTGCGCTTCGTCGCGCCCGAACTCGTCGCCGACTACCTCGAACACGAGGACCTGCCCGCGGCGTGGTGGATGAGCGTGCCCGTGGTTCGGGCCGCGGACACCTTCGGCCGAGACGAGCTCCCGGGGCGCCTCGCCGATCTGGCCTACACCGAGCTTCGACACCTGCGCCTGGGCGACCTGCTGCCGGGAGCGTGGCTGGCCCGCAACGGCTTCCGACTGTCCCAGTGGCCCGACGGCGCCCGGACGAACGTGATGGTGCGTACGCCGGACTGGGCGGACCTGCTCACCACCACCGTGCGCGAGGTCGGCGACTGGACCCAGATCGGCACCTCGACGGTGCGACCGTTGGTGGCCCGGTTGTTCGAGGAGGTGCTGGGGCTGCTGCCCGCGGACGACGAATCGGTGGACGTGGAAGCGGTGTTCGGCGCGCCCGACACCGCCGCGAGCGAGCCCGTACCGTCACTCGCATCGGCGTCGGCCGTCGAGGCACAACCGGAACCGACCCCGACCGAGCCCGCGCCGGAGCCCACTCCCGAGCCGGTGCCCGCCGCGTCGAGCACCGTCATCCCGCCCGCACCGGCCGACGGCGACTGGGACACTCCGGATGATTGGGGCGACCTGGACGAGGACGAATTGCGCCCGGTCAAGCTGCCCGAGCCGCTGACCTCCGAATTGGGCACGGTGGTGCGCTGGCTGGCCGCCCAGGCGCCGGACGTACCGCTGATGGCGCAACTCGCCCAGGTCACCCTGGAAACCGCCGCGGTGGTCGGTCTGGAGGACGCCTCGGAGGAGGTTCGCACGGCGTTGACCGCGCTGCTCACCCAGGTCCCGTCCGGGCTGCGTGCGTCGCTCGCGATGCCGCCGGCGCCGGTTGCCGAACCGGCCGCGCCCGACACGGACGAAGCGGCGGCCGAGCCGTCCGCGGCGACGCCGGACACGGCGATGGGTCGGGACGCGTACGGCGAGGTCCCGCCGCCCACCCGGGCCGACGTGGCCCCGGCCGCGCCGGCCGACCGCAAGCCGGCGGCGAAGGCCGAACCGCGCACCGTGCCCGAGCCGCACCCCGGCGACGGATCCGACGAGCCCCGGATCGAGTCGGGGCCCGGCAGCCGTCGGGAACCGGTGATCCGGACCGAGGACACCTCCGAGGACGCACCGCCGCGCGCCGCGTCCGCCGAGCCCGCGACCGAGGGCGACCTGCCCGGCCTGGACGCGTTCGGCGAGACGCCGCCGATGACCGTCGCGGACATCCCGATCCGCACGATCAAGGACCGAGGGCAGGCCGATGCGCCCGCCGGCCCGGCGCCGAAGTCGAAGTCGAAGTCCGCCAAGAGCGATTCCGCCGGGGCCGATTCCGCCGAGGACCTCGGGCAGGACGCGTTCGGCGAGGTCCCGCCGCCCACCGCGGGCAGGATGCCGGCGGTGGGCGAGTCGGACGCTCCGCGCACGCCCGAGGGCCTGCGCATCCCGCCCCGACCGAGCCACCCACCGCGCACCGCGCCGGCTCCGACGTCGGTCGCGGAGCCGGCCGCCGGGGCGACCGCCGCGGAGGTACCGTCCGTACCCGCACCGCCGGACCACTCGGCGGTGCCGCGGACCAACCGGGGTACCAAGGCCGCCGCCGCCGACCTCGAAGCCACCGTCGAGATGGTGCCGGGCGCGCTGCCCGGAACCGAGGACGTCACGATGCTCGTCGACCGGCCGCTTCCGCGCGCCGGCGAACCCGGCGGCGGCGACCTGGTCGCCGTGCTGGGGTCCTGGTTCACCACCGCCGAACCGCAGCGCAAGGTCCTCGCCCGGGATCGGCTGTTCACCGACGCGCCACGCGAACTGGAGTCGTTGGCAGCCGAGTTCGGCGTCTCGCCGGCCGAGGTCAAGATCATGGAGCGGGACTTGCGGCGCAACCTGGACGAGCGGATCGCCCGCTCGGAGGGCGCGCCGGTCCGGGTCCACCTGAGCTTCGTCCGGGACCGTCTCGGCGTGCTCACCACGGTGTCCGAGCTGCGCGCGCTGCACCCCAAGCACACCGAGACCGTGCCGGGTCTGGAGATCCAGGTGTGGCAGGTGCTGCGCGGCCTGCTCGGCCTGCACACGTCGGTGGACGGCTGGCTTTCCGGCGCGCCGCTCGGCGAGTTGTCCGACCGCACCCAGAGCACGCTGGACGCGGCCTGCGTACACGGCCCGGTGCCGCTTCGAGCGCTGGAGCGCGACCTGGCCGCGATGGGTATCCGCAAGCCGCTACAGACCGCCTGGATCGGCCGGCTGGACGGCTTCCAGGTGGAGAACGGGCACGTGCTCTCCCGCTCGGCGGACACCCTGGAGCGGCCGGCCCAGAAGCAGCAGTCGGCGCCGATCGGGGATCCGTCCTGGACCGCGGGCTGCTTCCGCGAGGACACCGGCGCGTGGGCGTTCCGGGTGGACGTGTCCACCGCGATGCTCGAAGGCGAACCGGTCAAGCTGCCGGTCGCGTTCGCCCAGTCCCTGGGCGTCACCCCCGGCGGTCAGGTCCGCCTGCACCACGGGCACGGCCCCGCCGCGCTGCGCTGGTCCGACACGCCCTACCTGGTGTCCCTGCGCGCCATCCTGGCCGGACTGTCCGCGCACGAGGGCGACATGGTCTTCATCTCGTCCATCCACCAGGGCCGCCTGGAGGCCCGCCTGGTCCGCGGCGACGCGACGGTACGCCTCCCCCGCTGGGCCCGCGCCCTACGCCACACCGGCGTGGACCCGGTCCCGGAACAGGTCAACCTCCCCGAACTCCTCGGCGCCCGGATCGGCCTCGACCCCGGCATCGACCTCAAGGCCGTCCTCCACCGCCTCCAACAACGCGGCGACACCGACGTCCTCGAACTCCTCGGCGTAGCCCAACCCCGCCCCTGAAAACCCGAAAGCGCCGGCCAAACCGACAACCGTCGGCCCACCCGGCGCTCAAGGCCACCTCAAGCCGAACCGACGCCCAACGCCGGCCGAAACCAAATCAGCCCGGCCGGCGCTTGAGGCCACCCAGCCCGGCCGGCGCTTGAGGCCAACCCGGCCGGCGCAAGGCCCGAGCGCAAGGCAGAAGGGCCCAGCCGGCCCGAGGGGCTACAGGTTGAACCCCAGCGCGCGCAGCTGTTCGCGCCCGTCGTCGGTGATCTTGTCCGGCCCCCACGGCGGCATCCAGACCCAGTTGATCCGCATGTCCGCGACGATCCCCTCGGTCGCGGTCCGCGTCTGGTCCTCGATCACGTCCGTGAGCGGACACGCCGCACTGGTGAGCGTCATGTCGATGGTGGCGATGTTCGCGTCGTCGACATGCACGCCGTACACCAGGCCCAGGTCGACGACGTTGATCCCGAGCTCGGGGTCGACGACGTCGTACATCGCCTCGGTGACGTCCTCCGGCGTAGCCGCGGGACGCGCCTGCGTCTCGGTCATTTCTGCCCTTCCGTCGTCTGCAGCGCCTGCGCGGTGGCGTCCTTGAAGGCCATCCAACCCAGCAACGCGCACTTCACCCGGGCCGGGTACTTGCTGACGCCGACGAACGCCACGGCGTCCTCCAGGACGTCCTCGTCCGGCTCACCCTGCCCCTTGGACTGCATGAGCGCGAGGAACGCGTCCCCCGCGTGCAGCGCGTCCTCGATGGTGTGCCCGATCACCAGGTCGGTCATCACGGATGCACTGGCCTGGCTGATCGAACAACCCTGGCCCTCGTAGCTGACGTCGAGAACCTTCTCGCCGTCCAGCTTCACGCGCAGCGTCACCTCGTCCCCACAGGTCGGGTTGACGTGGTGGACCTGGGTGTCGAACGGGTCCCGCAGCCCCTTGTTGTGGGGGTGCCGGTAGTGATCCAGGATGATCTCCTGGTACATCCCGTCGAGCTTCATCTCTTCGCCTCCCGCCCCTGTTCGGCCGAAACAGTGCTAACCGAAAAACTGTCGAACATGTTCCAGCCCGGCCACGAGCGCGTCGACCTCGGCCGGAGTGGAGTAGAGGTAGAACGAGGCCCGCGTGGTCGCCGGCACGCCGTAGCGCAGGCACACCGGACGGGCGCAGTGGTGACCGACCCGGACCGCGATGCCCTGCTCGTCGAGCACCTGGCCCACGTCGTGCGGGTGGATGTCGCCGAACGTGAAGGAGATCGCCGCACCGCGCGCCACGTTGTCCGCCGGGCCGATGATCTTCAGGCCCTCGACACCCTTCAACGCGTCGATCGCGTAACCCGTGATCGCGTGCTCGTGCGCGGCGATGCGATCCATGCCGATCGCCGACAGGTAGTCGATCGCCGCACCGAGCCCGACCGCCTCCGCGATCGGCGGGGTGCCGGCCTCGAACTTGTGCGGCGCGGGCGCGTACGTGGACGCGCTCATCGTCACGGTCTCGATCATCTCGCCGCCGCCCAGGAACGGCGGGAGTTCCTCCAGCAGGCCCAGCCGGCCCCAGAGCACGCCGATGCCGGTCGGACCGCACATCTTGTGGCCGGTGAACGCGACGAAGTCGGCGCCCAGAGCCTGGACATCGAGCACCGTGTGCGGCGCGGCCTGCGACGCGTCGACCACGACCAGGGCGCCGACGTCGTGCGCGCGGCGCACGATCGACTCCAGGTCGTTGACCGTGCCGAGGATGTTCGAGGTGTGCACGACCGAGACGACCTTGGTCTCCTCGGTGATCACCTGCTCGATGTTCGACAGGTCGAGTCGGCCCTCGTCGGTGAGCCCGAACCACTTGAGCTGCGTGCCGGTGCGCTGCGCGAGCAGCTGCCACGGGACGATGTTCGAGTGGTGCTCCATCTCGGTGATCACCACGTCGGCGCCCACGCCGACCTTGAACGGTTCGTCCGCCCAGGTCAGCATGTTGGCCACGAGGTTGATCGCCTCGGAGGAGTTCTTGGTGAAGATCACCTCGTCCCGGCTGGGCGCGTTGATGAACTCCGCGACCTTGTCCCGGGCACCCTCGTACAGCGCGGTGGCCTCCTCGGCCAGCACGTGCACGCCTCGGTGCACGTTCGCGTTGCTGTTCGCGTAGTAGTGCGTCATGGCGTCGATCACCTGACGCGGGGTCTGCGACGTCGCCGCGTTGTCCAGGTAGACAAGCGGTCGGTCGCCGTGCAGGAGCCGTTCGAGGATCGGGAAATCCTTGCGGATCGCGTCCGTGTCGAGCAGCCCCGGCAGGTGCACTGTCATGCAGTCTCCCCCTTGCCGGTGTACGCCTCGTAGCCTTCGTCCTCAAGCTTGTCCGCGAGTTCGGCGCCGCCGGACTCGACGATCCGGCCGCCCGCGAAGACGTGCACGTGGTCGGGCTTGATGTACTTCAGGATGCGCGTGTAGTGGGTGATCAGCAAAGTGCCGATCTCGCCGCCGGCCTGCACGCGGTTCACGCCCTCGGACACCACGCGCAGCGCGTCGACGTCCAGACCGGAGTCGGTCTCGTCGAGGATCGCGATCTTCGGGCGCAGCAGTTCCAGCTGAAGGATCTCGTGGCGCTTCTTCTCGCCGCCGGAGAAGCCCTCGTTGACGTTGCGCTCGGCGAAGGCGGGGTCCATCTGGAGGCGCTCCATGGCCTCCTTGACCTCCTTGATCCACAACCGCAGCTTGGGGGCCTCGCCTCGGGTGGCGGTGGCGGCGGTGCGCAGGAAGTTGGACACCGAGACGCCGGCGACCTCGACGGGGTACTGCATGGCGAGGAACAGGCCGGCGCGGGCCCGCTCGTCCACGGTCATGGACAGCACGTCCTCGCCGTCGAGCAGCACACTCCCGCCGGTGACCTGGTACTTCGGGTGGCCCGCGACCGAGTACGCCAGGGTGGACTTGCCGGAGCCGTTCGGGCCCATGATGGCGTGGGTCTCGCCCTGCTTCACGGTCAGGTCGACGCCGCGAAGGATCTCGCGCGGACCGTTCTCGGCGGCCACACTGACGTGCAGGTCGCGGATCTCAAGCGTTGCCATAACGGACTCAGGACTCCTGGTTCACTTCGACATAGACGGCGCCGCCGTCGATCTTCACGGGGTACACGGGGACCGGCAGATTGGCCGGGGGGCCCGAGGGACGGCCGGTACGCAGATCGAAGCGCGAGCCGTGCAGCCAACACTCGATCGTGCAGTCCTCGACTTCACCCTCGGACAGCGACACGTTGGCGTGCGAACACACGTCGTTGATCGCGTACACGTCGCCCTCGGTGCGCACGAGGGTGACCGGGACCTCGTCGAGCACGACGCGCAGCGGCGTGTCCTCGTGCAGGTCGGTCTCGGCGCAGGCCTTCAGATAGCTCATCGGGCGCCGCTTTCGAGGCGCGCCTCGATCTGCTTCATCAGCCGCTCCTGGAGGTCGGCGATGCCGACCCGGGAGATCACGTCGGCGAAGAAGCCGCGTACGACCAGGCGGCGGGCCTCGTCGGCCGGGATGCCGCGCGACTGGAGGTAGAAGAGCTGCTCGTCGTCGAAGCGCCCGGTCGCACTGGCATGCCCGGCGCCGGCGATCTCGCCGGTCTCGATCTCCAGGTTGGGCACCGAGTCGGCGCGCGCACCGTCGGTGAGCACCAGGTTGCGGTTGAGCTCGTAAGTGTCGGTGCCCTCGGCGGCGGCCCGGATGAGCACGTCGCCGATCCACACCGTGTGCGCGTCCGCGCCCTGGAGCGCGCCCTTGTAGGTGACCAGGCTGCGGCACTGCGGCACGTCGTGGTCGACGAACAGACGGTGCTCCAGGTGCTGGCCGGTGTCGGCGAAGTACACGCCGTACAGCTCGGCGTCGCCGCCCGGAGCGTCGTAGACCACGCGCGGGAACAGTCGGACCAGGTCGCCGCCGAGGGTGACCACGACCGACGTGAAGGACGCGTCCCGACCCACCCGGGCCAGGTGCGAGGCCACGTGCACGGAGTCGGCGTCCCAGTCCTGGATCGAGACGACCTTGAGCCTGGCGCCGTCGCCGACGATGAACTCGACGTTCTGCGCGTAGGTCGCGGAACCGCCGTGATCGAGCACCACGGTCGCCTCGGCGAACCGCTCGACCTCGACCGTGACGTGTCCGAACGCGGTGCCGCCGGCACCGTGCAGGGAGACCACGACCGGCTCGGCGAGCTGCGTGTCCTTGCCGACCACGACGAGCGTGGCCTTCTCGAACGAGCTGTAGGCCTGGGCCGCGACCCGGTCGACGGGCGCACCGACGCGGCCGATCCGCGCGTCGGAACGGTCGACCGTCTCGACGGTGACGCCCTCGGGCGCGGCCACCGAGACGGTGACCTCGCCCCGGTCGCCGGCGGCGGCGGTGCCGTCGTGCAGGCCGCGCAGTCGGGCCAGCGGGGTGAACCGCCAGTCCTCCTCGCGACCGGTGGGCACCACGAAGTCGGCCACGTCGTAGGACGCGGCGGCGACCTGACGGGCGTCCGCGGGCTGGGCGACCGAGCGGCCGGTGCCGGGGCCGGCGAGCACGTTCGCGGCCCCGGCCTCGCGCACGGCGATCGATCCGGCGGTCGTGCTACTACCGGGAGTGTTGGTGTTCGCAGCCATGGACTAGCCCACAGCCCCTTCCATCTGAAGCTCGATCAGGCGGTTCAACTCGAGGGCGTATTCCATGGGGAGTTCGCGCGCGATGGGCTCGACGAACCCGCGCACGATCATCGCCATGGCCTCGTCCTCGGTCATGCCGCGGCTCATGAGGTAGAACAGCTGGTCGTCGGAGATCTTGGAGACGGTCGCCTCGTGACCCATCGACACGTCGTCCTCGCGGACGTCGACGTACGGGTAGGTGTCCGAGCGGCTGATCGTGTCCACGAGCAGCGCGTCGCACTTGACCGACGAGGTCGAGCCGTGCGCACCCTCCTCGATCTGGACCAGACCGCGGTAGGAGGTGCGGCCACCGCCGCGCGCGACCGACTTGGACACGATGTTGGACGACGTGTTCGGGGCGCAGTGCACCATCTTCGAGCCGGCGTCCTGGTGCTGGCCCTCGCCCGCGAAGGCGATCGAGAGCGTCTCGCCCTTGGCGTGCTCGCCGAGCAACCACACGGCCGGGTACTTCATGGTGACCTTGGAACCGATGTTGCCGTCGATCCACTCCATCGTGGCGCCCTCGTGGGCCACCGCGCGCTTGGTCACCAGGTTGTACACGTTGTTCGACCAGTTCTGGATGGTCGTGTAGCGCACCCGGGCGTTCTTCTTGACCACGATCTCGACCACGGCCGAGTGCAGCGAGTCCGACTTGTAGATCGGCGCCGTGCAGCCCTCGACGTAGTGCACGTGGGAGCCCTCGTCGGCGATGATCAGCGTGCGCTCGAACTGGCCCATGTTCTCGGTGTTGATCCGGAAGTAGGCCTGGAGCGGGATCTCCACGTGCACGCCCGGCGGGACGTAGATGAACGAGCCACCGGACCACACCGCGGTGTTCAGCGCGGAGAACTTGTTGTCGCCGGTCGGGATCACCGAGCCGAAGTATTCCTTGAACAGCTCCGGGTGCTCGCGCAGCCCGGTGTCGGTGTCCAGGAAGATGACGCCCTGCTCCTCCAGGTCCTCGCGGATCTGGTGGTAGACGACCTCGGACTCGTACTGGGCGGCGACGCCCGCGACCAGGCGCTGCTTCTCCGCCTCCGGGATGCCGAGGCGGTCGTAGGTGTTCTTGATGTCCTCGGGCAGGTCCTCCCACGAGGCGGCCTGCTTCTCGGTCGAGCGCACGAAGTACTTGATGTTGTCGAAGTCGATCCCGGAGAGGTCGGAGCCCCACGTCGGCATCGGCTTCTTGCCGAAGAGCCGAAGGCCCTTCATGCGCTGCTTCAACATCCACTCGGGCTCGGACTTCTTCGCCGAGATATCCGCGACGACCTCTTCGGAAATGCCTCGTCGCGCCGAGGCACCGGCGGTGTCCGAGTCGGCCCAGCCGTACTCGTAGGTGCCCAGGCCCTCGAGCTCGGGGCGAGCGTCGGTGGTCATGAAGTAGTCCTCCCGGAAGCCGGGGTGGCGTCGGTCGATTCCCGCAAACGGGAAGGGCCCCGGCGCGGCGGATTCTTGTCTTCGCTGTTCTTCAGGCCGGACGAAACGGCCTTCGGGCCGGACGAGCCGACCCTGCGGCCGGTCGGACCGGCCGGTTCAGCCTGCACAGCGGGAACGTGCGTGGTGCAGACGCCGTCGCCGTGGGCGATCGTCGCCAGCCGTTGCACGTGCGTACCGAGAAGGCGCGCGAACACCTCGGCCTCGGCCTCGCAGAGCTGCGGGAACCGCTCGGCGACGTGAGCCACCGGACAGTGGTGCTGGCAAAGCTGCTCTCCACCGGGTGCGGGCCGCGCGCTCGCGGCATACCCGTCGGCGGACAGCGCCTCGGCCAGTGCTCGGGCCCGCTCCCCGGGAGGCGCGGACTCGACCGAGGGACGATACCTCTCCTCGCGCGCGGCAAGCCGCTCGCGGGCGAATTTCGCCACCGCCTCGTCGCCGAGGTGCTCGGCCACGAAGCCCAGTGCCTCGGCCGCCAGCTCGTCGTACTCCTGGTGGAAACCGGAGCGGCCGGCGTCGGTGAGCGCGAACACCTTGGCCGGGCGACCCCGACCGCGGCGCCCGTAGACGCGCTGCTCGGTGGCCTCGACCACACCCTCGGCGACCAGTGCGTCCAGATGGCGACGCACGCCCGCCGGGGTCAGCTCCAACCGCTCGGCCAGGTCCGCCGCGGTGGACGGGCCGTGGTCGACGATCGAACGGGTGACCCGGTGCCGGGTGCCCTCGTGACCGTCATGCTCGGGCGTGCCGGCAGCCGCGGCGGTGGTCCGCCTCGGTACCTCTTCGCTCGTCCGCATGTTTTCCACAACACCATTGTTGCGTTAATCGCGCCGCAGACCAAACGGTGATCACGTGCGGTCCGTCACTTAGGTGTGCCTAACAACACACCCCGCGTCGCACCCGGCCCGACCTGCGGATATCCCTGACGACCCGTCAGGTGGGCCGATCCGGACGACCCCGCCACGAGGGGTGCCGAGACCTTTCTAGACTGACTCGTCATGGACTCCTCGCCGCCGGCAGTCGCGATCACGGGCCTGGTCAAGCGCTACGGCGACAAGACCGCCGTGGACGGGCTCTCGCTCACCGTCGAACGCGGCCTGGTGACCGCGGTACTCGGCCCCAACGGGGCCGGGAAGACCAGCACGATCGAGATCTGCGAGGGCTACCGGCGCGCCGACGCGGGCGAGGTGCGGGTGCTCGACCTGGACCCGGTCCGCGACGCAGCCGTGCTGCGGCCCCGGATCGGGGTGATGTTGCAGGCGGGCGGCGTGTACTCGGGAGCGCGCGCCGAGGAGATGTTGCGCCACGTGGCGAAGCTGCACGCGCACCCCCTGGACGTGTCGATGCTGATCGAGCGACTGGGCCTGGGCTCGTGCGGTCGGACCACCTACCGGCGGCTGTCCGGCGGGCAGCAGCAGCGCCTCGCGCTCGCGCTCGCCGTGGTCGGCCGCCCCGAGCTGGTCTTCCTGGACGAGCCGACCGCCGGACTCGACCCGCACGCCCGGCACGCCACCTGGGACCTGGTGCGCGAGCTGCGTACCGACGGGGTGAGCGTGGTGCTGACCACCCACCTGATGGACGAGGCGGAGAAGCTCGCCGACGAGGTGGCGATCGTGGATCGGGGCCGGGTGATCGCGTCCGGCTCGCCCGAGGCGCTGTGCCACGACGGCGCGGAGAACTCGCTGCGCTTCGCCGGGCCGCCCGGCCTGGACCTGGGCTCGCTGCTGAACGCGCTGCCCGAGGGCGCCAAGGCGCTGGAGGTGTCCCGCGGCGCGTACCGGATCGAGGGCGACATCGACCCGCAGCTGCTGGCCACGGTCACCTCGTGGTGCGCCCAGCACGGGGTGATGCCGGAGCGGCTGACCGTGGAACGACGCAGCCTGGAGGACGTGTTCATGGAGTTGACCGGACGGGAGCTGCGGAGTTGAGCGCGGTGGCGAAGGCTGCGGTATCGAAGGACGGGACGCGCGGTACGTTCGCGCCCGCGCCGGGGGCGGCGCCACCGGCGCGGATGATCCTGGCGCAGAGCGCCCTGGAGACCCGGATGTTGCTGCGCAACGGCGAGCAGCTGCTGCTGACGGTGATCATCCCGACCCTGCTGCTGGTGGTCTTCTCCTCGGCGGACATCGTGGACACCGGGGACGGCGAGCGGGTGGACTTCCTGGCGCCGGGAGTGCTCGCGCTGGCGGTGCTGTCGACCGCCTTCACCGGGCAGGCGATCGCGACCGGGTTCGAGCGGCGCTACGGCGTGCTCAAGCTGCTCGGCTCGACCCCGCTGCCGCGCTGGGGGCTGATGGTCGCCAAGACGGCCTGCGTGATCCTGGTGGAGATGCTCCAGGTGGCGCTGCTCGTGGTGATCGCGCTGGCGCTGGGTTGGTCGCCACACGGCAATCCGGCGTGGGTGATCCTGCTGCTCGTGCTGGGCACGGCGGCGTTCTCCGGGCTGGGCCTGCTGATGGCCGGGACGCTGCGCGCCGAGGCCACCCTGGCCGCCGCGAACCTGGTGTTCATCCTGCTGCTGCTGGGTGGCGGGGTGATCGTGCCGCTGGACAAGTTCCCCTCCGGGGTCGAGCACACGCTCGCATTGTTGCCGATCTCGGCGCTCTCCGACGGGCTGCGGGACGTGCTCCGGGACGGATCGGGGCTGCCGCTGGGCGACGTGGCGATTCTGGCGGTCTGGTCGGTTTTGGGGCTGGGTGCCGCAGCGCGCTTCTTCCGCTGGGAGTGAGGTCCCGGAGTGGGGTCCGGGAGCCGGGTCCGGGCGGGGTCGGGCGCGCTGCGGGATCGGCGTCGGTCGACACCCCTGATGTGCTTGTGAATTCATTCACGACGTAGCATGTCGCGCATGAGTCTGCAGGCCGTCTCCCCCCTCGTCGCCCGCCGCGTGTTCCTCGCGAACCTGGTGGCGCAGATCGGCATCGTCGTCACGGGCGGTCTCGTCCGACTCACCGACTCCGGCCTGGGGTGCGACACCTGGCCCCGGTGCGACAGCGACACCAGCGACTGGACGCCGCACCAGGCGGTCAGCCACCACGCGTACATCGAGTTCGGCAACCGCATGCTGACCTACGTGGTCGGCGCGATCGCGGTGGCCTGCGTGGTGGCCGCGTACCGGCTGACCGTGCGCCGCAAGGACATCACCACGCTGGCCTGGATGCAGATCGGCACGGTCGTCGGTCAGGCCGTGCTGGGCGGCATCACCGTGCGGACCGACCTGCACCCGATGGCGGTGGCCAGTCACCTGCTCCTGTCGATGCTGCTGATCGCGTCGGCGGTCGCGCTGTACGAACGCGGCGGCGAGGGCGACGCGCCGGCCCGACTGCTGGTCCGCCCGGAGATCCGCTGGTTCGGCTACGGCACGCTGGCCCTGGCCGCCGCGCTGATCGTGATCGGCACCGTGGTCACCGGCTCCGGACCGCATGCGGGCGACCTCAAGGCCAAGCGCTTCGACGTGGACATCGACCAGATGGCCTGGCTGCACGCCGACCTGGCCTTCCTGCTCCTGGGCGCGGCCGTCGCCCTGGCCCTGGCCCTGCGCGTCACCGACGCCCCCGTGGCCGCCCAGCACCGCGTCCGGTGGCTGTTGGCCGTGCTGATCCCACAGGGCCTGATCGGCTACATCCAGTACTTCAACGGCCTCCCCGAGTGGATGGTCCTCACCCACATGCTCGGCGCCGCCCTCACGGTGGTCACCGCCACCCGCGCCCTGTTCGGCCTGCGCGTGCGCGGCGACGCATCACCCGACACCGAGACCGACCACCTCGACGCCGATCTCCGCGAACCGGTCGCCACCAGCTACTGACCACTCTCAGCCGGCCGGCGGAAGCACCACTGTCGGCGGGACGCAGAGTCCGTCACAGGTCGGCTTCAGCCGCCACAGCTCTCCTTGCCCGGGAACGTATCCGGTCGGCCTGGGTGGGCGGGTCGGCCCGGGCGGCTGCCGCTCGGGCCTGCGATCCGCGTTCGCCGCCAGTCACGTCGAACCGCGTATCCCGCAACTGCGAGACCGTCACCGTCAGCGACCGCCTTCAAACGAGCCGCGAACCGCGCCTTCGGTGTGGTCGTACTGTTCGGCCGACTCGCTCAGGACTCCCGCGAGCCGTGCCATCTCCAGGCGCAGGTCGCTCTCGCTCTGCTCCCAGGCAGTGGCCAGTTTGGTCAGTTCCTCGGCGACCTTCCACGGTCCGAGGCCGGCACCGGCCGCCCGGGTGGGGCCACCGGCCCGCTCAGCGCGGGCCGAAGGTCGTTCAGGATCGCGTCCTGGGCGCCTGCGGTAGCACGAAGACCGGCCGGCGACACCTTGAACCCGCCCGGAGGGACGGGTGCGTCGTTGGGCCTCGGGTTGGGCACCCTCGGCTGATCCGCCGGCGGGCCGGGCGGTGGCGTGGGTTCGGCTTTCGCCTGGGTGTACAGCGGGTTGAGCACACGTTGGATATGGCTCACGGACGTCCCCCCGGACTCGATCCATCGGCAATGACACATCGTCACGTGAGAGTAGCTCACAGGTTCGAACGGAGGCGTGCGCTCCACCCGACGAATGGCCTCCGGGCGGGCCATCCGTCGGGCGAGCCCGGGGTCAGCGGCTGGGCACCGCCAGCAGGAGGGCGAAGCGGGCCTGGGGGTCGGTCCACCAGTTGCGGATGGTGAAGCCCGCATCGGCCAGTTCGGCGGTCAGGGCCTCGCGGCGGAATTTGGTGGAGATCTCGGTGCGCAGGAGTTCTCCTGCGGCGAAGTCCACGGACAGGTCGACAGCCGGGATCTTGACGGTCTGGTCGACGCGGGAGCGCAGGTGCATCTCGATGCGCTCCGCCTCGGCGTTCCACAGCGCGACGTGGTCGTAGGCGTCGGGGTCGAAATCGGCGGCGAGCTCGCGGTTGAGCACGTGCAGCACGTTCTTGTTGAAGGCTGCGGTGACACCCTGGTTGTCGTCGTAGGCGGCGACCAGGACGCCCGGGTCCTTGACCAGGTCGACGCCCAGCAGCAGGGTGTCGTCGGCGCTCAGGGCGCGGCGCAGGATGCGGTAGAAGTCCGCGCGCTGGGCCGGGTCGAGGTTGCCGAGCGTGCTGCCCAGGAAGCTGAGCAGGCGGGGGCCTGGTTCGTCGGCCAGTGCCAGGTCGTGTTCGAAGTCGGTGACCGTGGCCGCGACCCGCAGCGCCGGGTAGTCGCGACACAGCGCCTCGCCGGCCTGGATCAGCGCCGAGTCGCTCACGTCCAGCGGTACATAGCGGTCCAGCGTGCCGGCGTCGGTGAGCGCGTCCAGGAGCAGGCGGGTCTTGCGGGAGGAGCCGGAGCCGAGCTCGATCAGGGTGTGTGCCCGGGTCGCGGCGGCGATCTCGGTGGCGCGCCGGGTGAGGATCTCCTGTTCGGCGCGGGTGGGGTAGTACTCGGGCAGGTGGGTGATCTCCTCGAACAACTCGCTGCCGCGCGCGTCGTAGAACCACTTCGGCGGCAGCGACTTGGTCGGCGCGGTGAGGCCCCGGAGCACGTCGGCACGCAGGGTGGTGTCGAAGTAGTCGGCGGGCAGGCGGTGATCGAGGGTGAAGCGGCTGTTCATGGGACGCCGTTCCTGTGGGGCGGATGACGGACGTGCGGCGACGCTCCGTACGGGGCGGATCGCGGCGATGCGGACACCGCTGCGGGTGGCCACGAGGAGGGAGTGTTCGGGTACCTCGACCCACTCGCCCCAACCGCCGCCCGTGTTCTCGTCGGGCTCGGAGGCGACCAGGACCCGCCCGGGGGCGGTGCGATACCAGAGGGTGTCCCCGTATCGGGTGGCGAAGACGGTCCCGCCGTCGGTGAGCAGCAGGTTGAGCCGGGCGTTTGGGCGCACCTCGGCGATCCGCCGCACCAGCGCGGCCAGCGCCCCGCCGACGGGCTCGCCCTGTCGGAGTCGGCGCGCGAGCATTGCCCACAGCAGCGCCGAGTCGCAGCGCGCCTCCAGGGCGAGCAGATCGGCCGGATCGAGCGCGGGCCCGATCGGCAACCGGGTCCAGTCCGGGATTGCGCCGTTGTGGCTGAACAGCCAGCGGCCGTCCCGAAACGGCGCCGCCGCGGCCTCGTCCTGGCTGGTGCCGGCGGTGGCGCTGCGGACGGCGGCCAGGAACGTGCCGCTGCGCACGGTGCGGGCCAGATCGGGCAGGTTCGGGTCGGCCCAGATCGGCAACGCGCGCCGGTAGCGGGCGGGTTCGACGTCCGCGCCGGCCTCGTCCGGGGGCGCCGATTCGGCCGACCCGCCCGGATACCAGCCGAAGCCGAAGCCGTCCACGTTGACCGTTCCGTACCGCTGCCGACGCGGCGCCCAGGACTGCTCGTACAGGCCGTGCGGCGGGTCGACCAGGACCTCGGCGAGGGCGATCTCCGGTCCCAGATAGGCCAGATGACGACACATCAGCGCGCCTCCCGGGGCGCCGCGTCGCGGGCGGTCCGGAAGCCGGCGAAGATCTGCCGGCGAATCGGCAGGTCCCAGTTGCGGAACGTGCCTCGGGCGACCACCTCGTCCACACCGAACGCGCCGCCGCGCAACACCTTGTGTCCGGGGCCGAAGAACACCTCGGAGTACTCCCGGTACGGGAACGCCGCGAACCCGGGATACGGCAGGAAATCGGAGGCCGTCCACTCCCAGACGTCGCCGATCAGTTGCCGCGCCCCACACGCCGCGGTGCCCGCCGGGTACGCGCCGGCGGGTGCCGGTCGCAGGTGCCGTTGGCCGAGGTTGGCGTGTTCGGGTGTGGGCTCCGCGTCGCCCCACGGATACCGCCGCGAGCGGCCCTCGGCCGGATCGTGTCGGGCCGCCTTCTCCCACTCGGCCTCGGTCGGCAGCCGCCGGCCGGCCCAGCGCGCGTAGGCGTCGGCCTCGTACCAGCACACGTGCAGGACCGGCTCGTCGAGCGGCACCGGCTCGGACCGACCGAACCGCCGGCGCAGCCATGCGCCGCCGTCCCTTCGCCAGAACAACGGGGCGGTGAGGTCGGCGTCCTGCCGGTGTCGCCAACCCTGCGGACTCCACCAACGCTCGTCCGCGTACCCGCCGTCGGCGATGAACTCCAGATAGGCAGCGTTGGTCACCGGTACGGTGTCCAACCAGAACTCCGGTACGTCCACGATGTGGGCGGGCCGTTCGTTGTCCAGCGCCCACGGGTCGGTATCGGTACCCATCTCGAACCGCCCTGCGGCGACCAGGACTTCGCTTGACAGCGCGCCTGCCTCGATCGCTCCGGGCGGCGCCGGCGCACGCAACACCGGCTCACCGGCCCGCAGTTGGTGAGTGGCCAGCATGGTCTCGTCGTGTTGCTGCTCGTGCTGGGCGAGCATGCCGAACACGAAACCCTCGGCCAGGAGCGGGTCGCCGTCCGTGCCGAGATCGGCGGATTCCAGTACGCGCGAGGTGTGTTCGCGAACCAGCCCGACATACTCCCGGGCCTGTTCGGGCCCGAGCAGGGGCAGCGCGGGCCGATCGGCACGCGGGTGCCGGAACGCGTCGTACAGCGGATCCAGGTCCGGACGCAGCGCCGGCTCGCCACCGGCCCGGCGGACCAGCCACAGCTCCTCCTGGTTGCCGATGTGCGCCAGGTCCCAGACCAGCGGCGACATCAACGGGGAGTGTTGGGCGCTCAGTTCGTCGTCGGTCAGGCAGTCGGTGAGAGCCAGCGTCCGGCGTCGGGCGCGGGCCAGCGCGGCCCGGGCTATGGCCCGGCGGTCGGCGGCCGGGGATTGGGCATGGGGCCCGTTCGGCCCTGGGGCTTGCGCGGCTTCCAGAGCTTGCTCGGCTTGTTCGGACTGGGCGGATTTCGCGGACTGTGCGGCCTGCGACGTCGCCGGACCGGACCGCTTCGACTGCTTCGATCGCTTCGACGCCTTCGGCGGCTGCGATGGCTTCAACGACTTCATCGACTGGTCCTTTCCAGCAGGTCGTCCGCGGGACATCGGCCCCGTTCGGCGTAGCGCCGGGTGAATTCGGCGACGGCCGCACGGAGCGAGCCGGGGGCGCCGTTGTCGGACAAGGCGTTCTCGGTGGCGGCGAAGCATGCCCGGACCGCCTTGCCGAGCACGGGGTCGGCGGGCCCGAGTCGGGCGGCCCGGCTCCAGACCGCGTCGGTCGGCACCACAGAGCCGTTCGCACACAGCGGCTCGGTCGCCTCCCACGCCGCCTCGGCCGCGACCGGATCGTCCAGCAGGGTGGCGGCCATCGCGGCGGGGACGACCCAGTCGTCACCGCACTGGGCGTCGATCATCCGCAGTTCCAGCCAGCCGCGCGGGCGGACCGGCGGAAAGAGCGTGGTCAGGTGGTAGTCGAGATCCTCCAGGGTGGGTGGCCGCACTCCGGGTGCGCCGCGCAGCCAGGAACGGAAGGTCAGCCCCTCGGGTGCGGTCCAGCCGTCCGCCGAACTGCCGCGTACACACAGCAGTGGGGCATCCAGCGCGTAGCACGCCCATGCGGCACGCGGATCACCGTCGGCTTCCGGCGGCCGGGTGCGGCCGGGGTCCATCCGGGCCCAGACCAGTTGTCGGGTCGACCGCCATCCGGTCGGTTTGCCCTGCCACAGCGGCGAGTTGGCGAAAGCGGCGACCAGTATCGGGCCGATTCGGTGGGTCAGTTCCCATCGCGATCGGTAGCCCCCGCGGCCGTTACCCTCCTCACCGGCGTCCAGGTTGACCTGCACGGACGCGGTGCCGCGCATCATCATCCGGCCCCACGAGCCGTCCCGGTCGAAGTACGCCTCCATCGCCCGGTAGCGGGGATGGTCCACGACCCGTGGCGGGTTTTGATACGGCTCCAGGCCGTGGCCGACGAGCACCAGTCCGCTCGCGGCCAGCGCCTGCTCCAGGGCGGCCGTGTCGGCCCGGAGGTCCTGGGCGCATTCGGCGAGCGAGGTGGCGGGCGGTGAGCTCAGCTCGACCTGCCCACCCGGCTCGCGGGTCAACCTGCTGCCGAACGGCAGCCCCTGCGCCTTCAGCGGAGCCAGGGCCTGGTCCAGTCGCTCCGGCGCCACCGCCCGGCGGGCGTCGGCGCCGTCGTGCACGATCCATTCCAGCTCGATCCCCACCCGCGCGGGTGGGCCGGTCTTGAAGCACACCCCATGCACGTGGGCCTGTGCGTCGTCCTCCTTCAGAGCGGTAGCCATCGCCCTCACTCCTTCGGTCCATCGTGTGGTCCCGGGTTCGGGCCCACTCGGGACCCTCATTTTGGTCCCTCACGTCACTTTCCCGCTCTGCTGTACCCGGCGAATGGGACCGGAACACCCGTACCCCCGTGAACCCCGAACCACGCCCGGATGACGCCCGAACGGCTCCCCGAAGAGACCACCCGGTTGCCCTGGGTACCCCTGGGCAAGTCCGCGGGTGACGCTCGGGCGCGGGGCCCGAGACGCGCAGCGCGCGGTGGGAGCGCTCGGGCTCGGGAGGTAGGGGGCCGAGGCGCGAGCGCTTGGGCGCGGGGTTATCGGGGCGCGGGGCGGGTGCGCGGAGCAGGGGGGTCGGGCGCCGCGCGGGGTTGGAGGGGCGGGGCGTCGGGCGCCGGAGGCGGAGCCGCAGGACGCGAGGCGGGAGTGCTTGGACGTCCGGCGCGCTGGGCATGGGGTCGCGGGGCAGGGCCTTGTACGCGGGTCGCTGTCCCGAAGAAACGGAGCACCTCGGTGGCCACGCTGCGCACACCCTGAGGCACGAGTCGACCGACCCATCTCACGGGAAGGCGCCGACCCGTACGAAGGGCGGGACGGGAACCCTCCGGCTCCGTCCCGCCCTCCGTAACTCCCCTACACCCCAGGCGGCTTCCGGCCTAATCCGGCAGCTTCGCCGCCGCTGCCCGGTCCAGCAGCCACAGCGTCGCGCCCGTGCCGTACGCCCCCGCCGCCGGGGTCTTCGTGGCGTCCGACGACGCCCGCGCCGTCGCGACCGCGTCCGCCTTGTCCTCGCCCGCCGCGAGCAGCCACACCTCGTGCGCCGCTCGGATCGCCGGGAAGGTCAGGGTGATCCGGGTCGGCGGGGGCTTGGGGGCCTCCCGTACCGCGACCACCATGCGGGTCGACTCCGCCGTGGCGGCGAAGCCCGGGAAGAGCGATGCCACGTGCGTATCGGGGCCGACCCCGAACATGGCCAGCGTGAACGCCGGTACCGACGCGCCGTCCGGCGCGGCGGCAGCCAGCTCCGCCGCGTACCGCCGCGCCGCCGCGTCCACGTCGTCGCCGTCCGGACCGTCACTGGCGGGCATCGCGTGGACCAGTTCCGGCAGCACCGGGACCGTGTCCAACAACGCCTCGCGCGCCTGCGTCTCGTTGCGGTCGGGATGGCCCGCCGGCAGGAACCGCTCGTCGCCCCACCAGATGTGCAGCCGGTCGAAGTCGATCGCGCCCAGCGTGGGCGTGAGCGACAACTCGTGCAGCAGCGCGTTGCCGTTGCGGCCACCGGTCAGCACGATGTGCGCAACGTCGAACTCGGCCTGCGCGTCCGCGACCCGCTGGATCAGTCCGGTCGCGGCTGCCTTGGCCATCAGTGCCGTGTCGGCGTGCACCCGGACCGGGCCGTGAGCGCTCACGCGCCGTCGCCCTTCTTCTTCCGGGCGGCACGCGGCGCGGCGGCCTTGCTCTCGTCCTTGTCGACCGTCTTGCGGGTCGCGACCCGCTTGCCGGCCGCCGCGCCCGAGGTGCGCTTGAGCGGCGGCGCCGTACCGACCTCCTTGGTCGCCCGGCGCAGCGGCGCCTCGCCCTCCTCGACCCGCTCCACGTCCTGTACCGGCGTCTGGGACACCGGCGACTCGGTGAACGAGGCCGCGGAAGGCACCCGCGCCGCCTCCAGCGCGGCCCGGGCCAGCGTCGCCGCGTACACGTCGTCCGGATCCAGCCGGCGCAGCTCCTCGGCGACCAGGTCGGATGCCTCACGGCGCTTGAGCGCGACCACCCGGTCCGGCTGACCGGGCGAGGACAGCGACGCCATCATCCCGTCCGGACGGTCGATCACGATCTCGCCGTCCTCGGTCACCAGTGTCACCGAGGTGATCCCGGGGCCGCCGGTCTCCACCCGCTCCACGTCGACCTCGAGCCGGTCGGTCAGCCACAGCGCGAGCAGTTCCGCGCTCGGGTTGCCCGCCTTCGCGCCGACCTTCGCGCCCAGGATCCGGCTGTACTTCTGGTCCAGCGCCGCGGCCAGCAGGCTGCGCCACGGTGTGGTCCGAGTCCAGGCCAGGTCGGTGTCGCCCGGCGTGTACGCGCTCGCTCGCAGCCGCAGCACATCGGCCCGGCGCGGCGGCGCGGCGGCGTCGGTCACCCGACGCGTGGCCAGCGCGCCCAGCAGGTCCTTGCTGGGCACCTCCGGCGCACGCCCGGGCCACCACACCACGACCGGTGCGTCCGGCAGCAGCAGCGGCAGCACGACCGACTCGGCGTGGTCGGCCAACTCGCCGTGCATGCGCAGCAGTACGGTCTCGCCCACGCCCGAGTCGCCGACCCGGACCTCGGCGTCCAGGCGCGGCGCGATCTCCGCCCCCGGGCGGCCGATCACCACGAGGATCCGCGACGGATGCTCACGGGCGGCCGTGCTCGCGGCCTTCATCGCGTCGTACTGGTTGGCCTCGTCGGTGACGATGACCAGGGTGAGCACCATGCCCAGGGTGGGGCTGCCCATCCCGCGGCGGGCCTCCACCAGTGCGGCATTGATCTTGCTCGACTTGGTGTCCGTCAGATCGATCATCATGGGCGGCGCCAGCTCCGTCCGTCACGTGCGAGCATCTCGTCGGCCGCGTCGGGACCCCAGGTCCCCGACACGTAGGGCTCGGGCTTGCCGTGCTGTGCCCAGTGCTCCTCGATCGGGTCGAGGATCTTCCAGGACAGCTCGACCTCCTCGTGCCGAGGGAACAGCGGCGCGTCGCCGAGCAGGACGTCGAGCAGCAGTCGCTCGTACGCCTCCGGGCTCGACTCGGTGAACGATTCGCCGTACGCGAAGTCCATGTTGACGTCGCGCACCTCCATCGCGGTGCCCGGCACCTTGGAGCCGAACCGCACCGTCATGCCCTCGTCCGGCTGCACCCGAATGACCAGGGCGTTCTGCCCCAGTTCCTCGGTCGCGGTGGCGTCGAAGGGCAGGTGCGGCGCGCGCTGGAAGACCACCGCGATCTCGGTGACCCGGCGGCCGAGCCGCTTGCCCGCACGCAGGTAGAAGGGCACGCCCGCCCAGCGGCGGTTGGCGATCTCCAGCTTGATCGCGGCGTAGGTGTCGGTGCGCGAGTCCGGCGGGATTCCGTCCTCTTCGAGGTAGCCCTTGGCCAACTCGCCGCCCTGCCAGCCGCGGGTGTACTGGGCCCGGACGGTGCCGCGCGAGAGGTCGTCGGGCAGCTTGATCGAGCTGAGCACCTTGAGCTTCTCGGCGACCAGCGAGTCGGCGTCGAAGGACACCGGCTCCTCCATCGCGGTCAGCGCGAGCAGTTGG
This sequence comes from Embleya sp. NPDC005575, assembly GCF_040605455.1. Classification (NCBI taxonomy): domain Bacteria; kingdom Bacillati; phylum Actinomycetota; class Actinomycetes; order Kitasatosporales; family Streptomycetaceae; genus Embleya; species Embleya sp. NPDC005575. Next base: position 24,856 of record NZ_JBEXCV010000095.1, read on the forward strand.
AGCAGGTGGTTCTGGATCACGTCGCGCGCGGCGCCGATGCCGTCGTAGTACCCCGCCCGGCCGCCGATGCCGATGTCCTCGGCCATGGTGATCTGGATGTGGTCCACGTAGGACCGGTTCCACAGCGGCTCGAACATGGTGTTGGCGAAGCGCAACGCCATGATGTTCTGGACGGTTTCCTTGCCCAGGTAATGGTCGATCCGGAAGACCGATTCGGGCGGGAAGACCTCGTCGACGACCTTGTTCAGCTCGCGCGCGCTCTTGAGGTCGTGCCCGAACGGCTTCTCGATCACCACGCGGCGCCACGAGTCGGCCTTGGGGTCGGCGAGTCCGTGCTCCTTGAGCTGGCGAACCACCTCGGGGAAAGCCTTCGGCGGCACCGACAGGTAGAACGCGTGGTTGCCCTGGGTGCCCTGCTGCTCGTCCAGCTCGTCGATCGTCTGGCGCAGCTGGTCGAACGCCTTGCCGTCGTCGAACTCGCCCTGGACGAACCGGAATCCCTCGGAAAGCTGCTGCCAGACCTCTTCCCGGAAGGGGGTCCGGGCGTGTTCCTTGACCGCCTCGTAGACGACCTGGGCGAAGTCCTGGTTCTCCCAGTCGCGCCGGGCGAACCCGGTCAGCGCGAAGCCCGGCGGCAGCAGACCGCGGTTGGCCAGGTCGTAGATCGCCGGCATCAGCTTCTTGCGGGACAGGTCGCCGGTGACGCCGAAGATGACCAGGCCGGACGGGCCCGCGATACGCGGGAGTCGGCGGTCCTGCGGGTCGCGCAGCGGGTTCTCCGGCCACACGGCCGGCTTGGACTTGCCGACCTTGGGGCTCATCGAGCCGCTCCGTCCGCGAGGGCACGGGCGGCGTCGAGCAGTTGCCCGAGTCCGGTCGCGCGGTCGGTCAGGTGCAGACGCAGCACCGGGCGCTCGCGCGAGGTGATCGCGCCGAGGTCGCCCAGCGCCTGGGCCAGTTGCAGCCGGCCGAAGCTGTACGGCTTGGCCGGCACGTCCAGGTCCTCGGCGTTCGCGCCGGTGATCTGGAGGAACACGCCGACCGCGGGCCCGCCCTTGTGGAACTGGCCGGTGGAGTGCAGGAATCGCGGCGCCCAGCCGAAGGTGACCTGCTCGCCCGCCAGCGCCTCGGCCAGCCACGGCCGCAGCTTGGGCGCGTCCGTGTCGCCGAGCCGGTCCAGGTAGGCCATCACCGCGAGGTAGCCGTTGTCCGGCACCGTCGCGAGCAACGCGCGCAGCGCACCGGTGAGATCGCTCGCCCCGTCGAGCAGCACGGCGTCGCCGTGCACCTCGACCGCGCCGTCCACGAAGGCCGGTTCGCCCACCGGCAGCGGGCCGTCGTCGCCCGCCTTGGTCAGCAGCGCGCCGGTGTTGTCCTTGGACTCCTGCACGTTGGGCTGGTCGAACGGGTCGATGCCGATCACCCGACCGGCAACCGCGGTCGCGTACTCCCACAGCAACAACTGCGCGCCCAGCGGCCCGGAGACGCGCAGGTCGACATCGGGCCGGTCGATCTCCTCGTCACCGATCACCGTGCGCACCGCGTCGGCGCCCACCGCGTGGTCGAACCCGGGCGCGTCCACGCCCTCGACCACGACCGGCAGGACGCCGCGGCCCTGCTTGCCGGTGGACTCGGCGATCAACTGCTCGGCCCAGTCGCCGAAGCCGACGATGTCGCCGGTGTCGGCGAGCACGAGCTTGTCCCGGCCGTGGTTGGCGGCGGCGCCGAGCACCGCGCCCAGCAGCAGGCCCGGGTTGTCCCGGTCGCCGGCCAGCGCGGGTGCGAGCGCGGCGGCGTCGTCGAGGAGTTGCTCGACGTCCACGCCGGCCAGTGCGCTGGGCACCAGGCCGAACGCGGTCAGCGCCGAGTATCGGCCACCGACGTTCGGGTCGGCGAGCACGATCGTGTAGCCGGCGTTGCGCGCGGTGTTCTCCAGCGGCGAGCCCGGGTCGGTGACGACCACGATCCGGCCGGCGAGCTGGTCGTTGGTCAACCCCTCGTCCAGGAAGGCCTGTTCGAACGCGCGGCGGTGGCTGTCGGTCTCCACGGTGCCGCCGCTCTTGCTGGAGACGACCACGACGGTGCGCTCCAGGTCGTCGCCGAGCGCGCGGCGGACCTGGGCGGGGTCGGTGGTGTCCAGCACGGTGAGCTTCTTGCCGTAGGTGGCGGTGATCACCTCGGGCGCCAGCGACGAGCCGCCCATGCCGGCCAGGACCACGTGGTCCAGGCCCTCGGCGCTCAGGCGCTCGCGCAGTTCGGCGAGTTGCGGCAGCAACGCGCGCGAGGAAGCGGGCAGATCCACCCAACCCAGGCGGATCGCGGCCAGCGATTCGGCCTCCGGACCCCACAGCGTGGCGTCGGAGGCGACCAGGCGCGCGGGCACCTTGTCCACGACGCAGGCGGTGATGACTTCGGCGACTGCGGCGGCGTGCGATAGGTCACCGGAAACGGTGACATCCACGCCGCCGGCGGTCACGCGTTCGTCGTTTGCGTGTACCACGGGCGGTCAGCCCTCCTATTAATGGGGTGGGAGTGTGCTGAAATCATGCCCTGATTGCGTGGAGTATCCGTCCCGTCGCCGCCGAACGGGTCACATTCGGCGGCGCCGGGACGAAGGGGTGCTGCGCCGGTCGGCGAGGGAGGCCGACCAGGTCATGCGGTCTGCGGTGATGGAACGGGTGCTGCTCGGTCCGGCGGGCGTCAGCCCTTGGCGAGCCGCTCCAGCTCGCCCTGCACGGACGCGAGCAGCTCGTTCCAGGAGGTCTCGAACTTCTCGACGCCCTCCTCCTCGAGCAGGTCGACGACCTCGTCGTAGGAGATGCCGAGCTTGGCGATCGCGTCCAGGTCGGCCTGGGCCGACTCGTACGTGCCGTGCACGGTGTCGCCGGTGATGTCGCCCTGCTCCGCGACCGCGTCCAGGGTGGCCTCGGGCATCGTGTTCACGACGCCCTTGACGACCAGGTCGTCCACGTACATCGTGGCGCGGTACGCCGGGTCCTTGACGCCGGTCGAGGCCCACAGCGGGCGCTGCGGCCGGGCGCCGGCGGCGGCGAGGGCCTGCCACCGCTCCGTGCCGAACACCTCTTCGTACGCCTGGTAGGCGAGTCGCGCGTTGGCGACCGCCGCCTTGCCGGCCGCCTTCTTGGCGTCGTCGGTGCCCAGGGCCTTGAGGCGCTTGTCGATCTCGGTGTCCACGCGGGACACGAAGAAGGACGCCACGGACTCGATCTTGGAGATGTCCAGACCGGCCGCGCGGGCGCGCTCGATGCCCTCGACGTACGCCTCCATCACCTCGCGGTAGCGGGCCAGCGAGAAGATCAGCGTGACGTTGACGCTGATGCCCTCGGCGAGCGCCTGCGAGATCGCGGGCAGGCCGGGCTTGGTGGCCGGGATCTTGATGAACAGGTTCGGCCGGTCGACGAGCCACCACAGCTGGCGGGCCTCGGCGATGGTCGGCTCGCTCTTGTGCGCGAGGCGGGGGTCGACCTCGATCGACACCCGACCGTCGACCCCGTTCGTCGCGTCGTAGACCGGGCGCAGCACGTCGCACGCCTGGCGAACGTCGGCCGAGGTGATCATCCGCACGGCCTCTTCGACCGTCACGCCGCGCACGGCGAGGTCGCGCAGCTGCGTGTCGTAGACGTCGTTGCCGGTGATCGCCTTCTGGAAGATCGCCGGGTTGGTGGTCACGCCGACGACCTCGCGGTCGCGGACGAGTTCCTGCAGGTTGCCGGACTCCAGCCGCGTCCGGCTCAGGTCGTCGAGCCACACAGCCACGCCCTCGGCGGACAGGCGACGCAGGGGTTCCGTCATGACACTTTGCTCCTTCTCGAGTCGGCGGCCGGATCCGGCCGCCTCGTGGGCGGCGGATCGGCGCCCGGCGCGGGCGGTGTCGGGCGGATGTTGCCACCCGACACCGCCCACAGGGTTACGTGATCTTCAGCTACCGGCGTGCGCCAGGGATTCCCGAGCGGCCGAAACGACCGCCTCGTGGGTCAGCCCGAACTCGGCGAACAACTTCTTGTAGTCCGCCGACGCGCCGAAGTGCTCCAGCGAGACGATCCGGCCCGTGTCGCCGACCAGCTCGCGCCAGCCCTGCGCGATGCCGGCCTCGACCGAGACGCGCGCCTTGACCGCCGGCGGCAGCACCTGCTCGCGGTACGCCTGGTCCTGCTCGTTGAACCACTCCAGGCACGGCAGCGAGACCACCCGGGTCGGCACGCCCTCGGCCTCCAGCACCTCGCGCGCCGCGACCGCCGTCTGCACCTCGGAGCCGGTGCCGATCAGGATCACCTGCGGGGTCCCGCTGGACGCCTCGGCCAGCACGTAGCCACCGCGCGCGGTGCCCTCGGCCGAGCCGAACTCGGTACGGTCCCAGGTCGGTACGTCCTGGCGGGTGAGCAGGATGCCGGCCGGGCGGTCGGTGGTCTCCAGGATCTTGCGCCACGCCACCGCGACCTCGTTCGCGTCCGCCGGGCGGACCACGTCCAGGCCGGGGATCGCGCGCAGCGCCGCGATGTGCTCGATCGGCTGGTGGGTCGGACCGTCCTCGCCCAGGCCGATCGAGTCGTGCGTCCACACGTACGTCGTGGGCAGCTTCATCAGCGCGGCGAGCCGCACGGCCGGGCGCATGTAGTCGCTGAACACCAGGAACGTGCCGCCGTAGATGCGCGTCCCGCCGTGCAGCGCGATGCCGTTCATGGTCGAACCCATGGCGTGCTCGCGGATGCCCCAGTGCACGGTGCGACCGTAGGGGTTCGCGCCCTTGAGCGCGTTGCCCTCGGGCAGGAACGAACTGCCCTCGTCGATGGTGGTGTTGTTCGACTCGGCCAGGTCGGCGGAGCCGCCCCACAGCTCGGGGATGACCGCGCCGAGCGCGGCGAGCACCTTGCCGGATGCCTTGCGGGTGGCGACCGGCTTGCCGGCCTCGAACTCCGGCAGCACCTTCTCCCAGCCGTCGGGCAGCCGTCGGGCGGAGATCCGGGCGTGCTCGGCCGCGCGCTCGGGGTTGGTCTCGGCCCACTTGGCGAAGTCGCTCTTCCAGGCGTCGTGCGCGGCGCGGCCCCGGTCGACGACCTTGTGGGCGTGCGCCAGCACGTCGTCGGCGACCTCGAAGTTCTGCGCCGGGTCGAAGCCCAGCACCTTCTTGGTGGCCGCGACCTCTTCGGCGCCCAGCGCCGAGCCGTGCGCCTTGCCGGTGTTCTGCGCGTTCGGCGCGGGCCACGCGATGATCGTGCGCATGCCGATCATGGTCGGCCGGCCGGTCTCCGCCTTGCCCGCCTCCAGCGCCGCGCTCAGCGCCTCGACGTCGATGTCGCCGTTGGCCTGCGGCTCGACCCGGATGGTGTGCCAGCCGTAGGCCGCGTAGCGGGCGAGGACGTCCTCGCTGAACGCGGTCTCGGTGTCACCCTCGATCGAGATGTGGTTGTCGTCGTAGACCACCACGAGGTTGCCGAGCTTCTGGTGACCGGCGAGCGAGCTGGCCTCGGCGGAGATGCCCTCTTCGAGGTCGCCGTCGGAGGCGATCACCCAGATGGTGTGATCGAACGGCGAGGTGCCGGGGGCGGCCTCGGGGTCGAACAGGCCGCGCTCGTAGCGGGCGGCCATCGCCATGCCGACCGCGTTGGCCACGCCCTGGCCGAGCGGCCCGGTGGTGGTCTCGACGCCGGCGGTGTGGCCGTGCTCCGGGTGACCGGGCGTGCGGCTGCCCCAGGTGCGGAACGACTTGAGGTCGTCCAGGGTCAGGCCGTAGCCGGACAGGTAGAGCTGCGTGTAAAGGGTCAGGCTGGTGTGACCCGGGGACAGCACGAAGCGGTCGCGGCCGGTCCAGTCCGGGTCGGTCGGGTCGTGGCGCAGGAACTTCTGCCAGATGAGGTAGGCCGCGGGGGCCAGGCTCATGGCCGTTCCGGGGTGGCCGTTACCGACCTTCTGAACGGCGTCCATCGCCAGCACACGAGCGGTGTCGACGGCTCGCTTGTCGAGGTCGCTCCAGTCGAGAGAGCTGTTGTCGGGGGTCGGCTTGGTGCTCACCCTGGTCAGGGCTCCTTCCGGGGTCTTCCGGTATAGGCCGAAAAAAAGCGGCCGGCTCGGGGTCCATGCCCCGGCGCCTCAGGCACGTGGCCGAGCCTACCGGGGGCGGCATGCTCCCTTGCTCGGTGGACGGCCACCGGGGTGGTGACGTTCGCCCCGTGGACAGGACGGGAGGTACGCGGGGGCGACGCGCGACGCACGGTGGACGCGGGACTCCACGCACGGCGCCCTTCGCCTCGGCTACCCGGCGGTGCGGTGGGCATGCCCCGGAGGGTTTGTGCCCCTGGTGAGGGACTACAGTTTCCTGCTAGTGGGTCCGGGCCTCGACGTCCCGACGCCGCTTGATACCGCTTACATATTGACGAGCAAACCGGCTTCCGGGCGGCACCCGGGCCCGGCCGAAAACGCTGCTGATGGGGTGTTCGTGACAGCCGTCGAATCCCGACCGGCCGGGCTGGTGGGAAATGCGCCCGCGGGCGCCCGCCCGCCGATGGCCCGGATTCTCGCATTCGTGGCCCTCACCAAGCCGCGCATCATCGAACTGCTGCTGATCAGCACGATCCCGGTGATGTTCCTTGCGGCGGACGGGCTGCCGGATCTGGGTCTGGTGCTTCTGGTCGTGTTCGGTGGCTACCTCTCGGCAGGCAGCGCCAATGCCTTCAACATGTACATCGACCGGGACATCGACCGGCTGATGCACCGCACCGAGCGGCGACCGCTGGTCACGGGGATGGTGTCGCCGCGCGAGTCGATCGTGTTCGCGAGCACGCTCGGAGTGATTTCCACCGCGTGGTTCTGGTTCCTGGTCAATCCGCTGTCGGCGGCTCTTTCGGTCTTCGCGATCTTCTATTACGTGGTCGTGTACACGATGCTTCTCAAGCGGCGCACGCCGCAGAACATCGTGTGGGGCGGCATCGCCGGCTGCATGCAGGTGTTGATCGGCTGGACCGCGGTGACGAATTCGCTGGATTGGGCACCGGTGGTGCTCTTCGCGGTGGTCTTCTTCTGGACGCCGCCGCACTATTGGCCGCTGTCGATGAAGTTCACCGACGACTACACCAACGCCGGCGTGCCGATGTTGCCCGTGGTCGCGGGCAACAAGGTCGTGGCGAAGCAGATCGTGGCCTACAGCTGGGTCATGGTCGGTGTGTCGATGCTGCTGTGGCCGGCCGCGGACACCGGCCCGCTCTACCCGACCGCGGCGGCGCTGCTGGGCGTCGCGTGGCTCTGGGAGGCGCACGGTCTCCAGCGTCGGGCCAAGGCCGAGGTCACCGGTGGCAAGCTCAAGGAAATGCGGCTGTTCCACTGGTCGATCACCTACCTGACGCTCCTGTTCGTCGCGGTGGCCGTCGACCCGCTGCTGTTCTGATCCGACTGCCGCGCATTGCGCCCCGCTTCGCGCGCCGTGACCCGCGCGCGCCGAGCGGTCGGCTCGCGAACGCTCGCTCGGGTTGCCTGCGCGGGTCTCTTGCTCGGGTTGGTTTGCTCGCTCGGATTCGTTCGCTTCGATCCGCCTGCCGGGTCGACCCGGAACGCGCGGCTCCGGGTGACGTGATCCGGACCACGCGCATCCGCCCGAATCCGGCGACGCACTCTCGGTAATGTGGGCACCATGACGGACACCGAGACCACGACGGCCACGCCGGACCCGGGTTCCCCGGATGCGCGGGTCGAGCGACAGGTGCGCAGGATCGCCAAGCACATCGAGCGCTTCACCGCCGCGCACGGCGGCGGAGGCGACGCGATCGTCGAGTACGTCGGGCGCGATGCGACCCGCATCGTGCTCGTCGGGACCGACGGAGCGTGGGGCGACCAGGTCGTCCGCAACCCGGACATCGCGCGCGCGGCCATCGCCAAGGCGGGCGTCACGCTGCACGAGGAGTTCCCGAACGACCTCGCGGCGAAGGTGCGCACGACGAAGTACGAATGGTCCCGAATGGCGGGCCTTCAACTGGGCGGCTCACAGGGCTGAGCCGGTTCGACCGCAGGCGACGGGTGCCCGGCTGCGCACGCCGGACCGCACCCGTCGGCGGTCGGGCGAGAGGGCCGACTGCCACTCTGCGGGAGCAAGAACACCTGCGCCGGCACCTGCTCACCCACCTGCGATCCGCGAACGACCCCCGGGTGGTCAGGGCCGGTCCCTCGGGCAGCACACACGACTCGGCGCCGGACGGGTCGGTCCCGTCCCCGGTCGGCACGCCCACCGCGATCCGCATGCCCTCGACCAGGTCGAGCGGGAACAGGCCGCGGATCGGTGGCGTCCATCGGTTGCCCGAGAGTGCGCCGAGCAGTCCGGTGACGCAGTCCGCCGTGGCCGCGCCCACATCCGCCGGCCCGCAGCTCGCCCGGACCACGGACAGGCGCAGTCGGGGTTCGTGGGTCGTGGTCACCTCGTGGTCGCCCGCGCGGTCCGCCGCCAATCGGTCCAGCAGGTGCAGCCGTTCGCGATCGCGCGCGATCCGCTCGGCCGGCCGGTCCCGCTCGGCCCGCAGCACCAGCGTGCGGTCGGCGCCCTGGCGGCCAGGGTTTCGGCGATCACCGCCGGCGGGACGTCGATCTCGCGCAGCAGCGCGACGGTCAGCGCGTCCCGGGCCTGGTCGGTCGCGTAGTAGCGGTAGCCGGTGGCGCGATCCACCCGTACGGGCCGCAACAGCCCGACGTCGTCGTAGTGCCGTAGTTGCTTGACGCTCAGCCGACACAGCCGCGCGAAACGGCCGATGGTGAGCAGTTCCTCTTCCCGCATGCCGCCATGCTGGACCCTCCCGCGGGAGGGTCCAGCCGAGGCCGGTGACCGCTCCGGATCAGGAGTGCCAGATCTCCTTGATGTCGGTGATCTCGTTCGCCGCGTTCAGGATGAGGTCATACGCGCCGAACGACGAGCACGTGTTGGCGCCGTCGTCCTGGTGGGTCAGGCACTTGTCGATGTGGTCCCACACCTGGCCGATGTACTCCGCCTTCCTCGGCGGCGGACCGGCCAGCGTGCCGGTGGCCTTGGGCGCGAACAGCAGCGGCGCCTGCTCGGCGCCGACCGCCTCGTAGTGGCCGTCGTTGGGGTCGCAGACGAACTTGGTGTTCTTGTAGTACAGCGAACCCTTGGTGGGCTGCTTGACCGGGTACACGATCTTGTGCCCGGGCTTGGGCGTGGGCGGCGGCCCGCAGTCCTCACCCGGTTCGGCCGTACCGCCGCCGGCCGGCGGCTTGGCCGACTTCGGCGTCTGGGTGCGCGCCGGGCCGGAGGCGGCGGGACCACCGCTGGGTACCGGCGCCACCGGTGCCGAGGCGGCCGGCGTGTCGGCCGCCTTCGGCGTTTCCTTCTTGTCCTTGTCGTCCGCGTTGCACGCGACCAGCGTGAGCGCGGCGACTGTCGCGGCGGTGATCCCGCCCAACATCCTGCGAGTCGTCGGATACATCGAACCCCCTGTGCGCCGGGCGCCGGGCGCCCGTACTTCGATGGAACTCGCACACACTAGCGATCTTGGAATCCCGACACCGCTGAACCAACACGCGTAAGGTAATGGGAATCTCAAGATGCATCTTCGGCCGGGCAAAATCGCGCTCGGTCGACATCCCGTCACGGAACCCAACGAGTCGGCCGTGGCCGGATCCGTACCCGTTCGGCCCCGTCGGCGGCCCGCTCGCGATAGCGTCACGCGGAGGTCTTCGGGACCAGAGGCGAGGTGGGACCCGTGCGGTTCGGATGGCTGCGGCGCCATGAGCGTCACCTGGAGGAATACCGGCACCGGCGCGAGCAGGAGTCGCCGTGTCCGGGCCGAGCCACGCCCGAACCCCCGCCCGCCGCCTCGTCCTTCGCTGAATTCGCAGGCCGGGACGGACACAATCCGGCCGAACCGGAACCGGATCCGCCGGGAAGCGCCGGCGTACCGGCCGAGTCCGACGACGCCGAGGCCACCCGGGCGCGGATGCTCACCGAGAAGGCCCAACAACTGACCCGGGCCGGCCGGCACGCGGACGCGGCGGCGCCCGCCCGCGCCGCGGTCCGGATGCTCGGTGCGCTGGCCGGCAAGGACCATCACCGACACGGGCCCGCCCTGGTCGGCGGGTTGCGCGCGTTCGCGGCCGTGCTGGCGGCCGACGGCCGGACCGAGGACGCGGTCAAGGTGGCCGTGAGCGCCGGCGAACACGCCCGCAGGCTGGCCGCGCTCGACCACCGCGCGCACCGCCCGCTGCTCGCGGTGGCGCTGCGCGAACTCGGCGCCCGACTCGGCGACCACGGCGACGAATCGGCCGCGCTGGGCGCGCTCCGCGAGTCGGTACAGCTCTTTCGTACCCTCGCCGCCCAGGCGCCCGAGCGACACCGCGCCGAACTCGCCCTGTCCCTGGACGAACTCGCCGGCCGACTGGCCGCCACCGGAGCCACCGACGCCGCCCTCGCCGCGTTCACCGAGGCCGAACGCCTGCTGGGGATCGGCCCGCCACAGGCCCGTCAGGCCGCCGTGCTGCTGCGGCACGCGACCCTGCTCGCCCGCCTCGGCCGAGGTCCCGAGGCGATCGCGCTGGCCGCCGACGCGGTCGAGGTCCGCCGCGGCTACGCGAGCGCGGACAACGCGCCCGCCGGCCGCCGCGAGGACGAACTCGCCGCGTCGCTACAGAGCCTGGGCCTGCTGCACAGCGCCGGCGGCGCACACGACGCGGCGGTGGACGCGCTGGAGGAGGCGGTCCGGCTGCGGGCGAGGCGGGTGCGGGCCGACCCCGTGTTGGCCCGCCGTCCCGAAGTCCCGGTCACCTACGCGCTGTACGGCATCGTCCTGGTCGCCGCGGGCCGACCCGCCGACGCGGTCCCACCGCTCGCCGCGGCGCTGGGCGTGGGCACCGCGCTGAACCTGGACCGGGTCTCCGATCTGGCCGGGGACACCCTGGTGCGGGCCCATCGCGCCAACCCGGACGCGGTCCGCAACCGCTGGATCGCGGCCACCGGCGAGGAACTGCCCGCCTGGATCGAACGCGGGCAACGCCCGCTCCCGCAGCAGGCCAACCGTCGACAGGTGCACCGTCCCGAACCGCAGGAGGCACTGTAGGCCCGCGACCGACGACGCACGGTGGGCCCGGGGCGGCACCCACCGGGACGCGCCGGCACACGACAAAGAGCCGCCGGAAGTGGGGGCGCCCCCCCCCCGGGGGGGGGGGGGGGCACCCCCGCGGGCCCCCCCCCCCCCCCCCCCCCCCCCCCGCGGGTGGAGGAGACAAAAAAAAAAAAAACCCCCCCCCAAAC
>NZ_JBEXCV010000096.1:0-35896 GCF_040605455.1 Embleya sp. NPDC005575
GCGCCGCCCGTCCGCGCGGTGCGCGGTTCGGCCGCGGCGGGCAGTCGGCTCGACACCTTCGAGCCCGCGGCGGTGGACCGACCGGGGTCGGCGGCCGGACTGCCCGCGCCCGAGTCGTTGTTGGCCGAACCGGGGCTGCGGTCCGGCAGCGACTTCGCCCCCTCGGGGGTGACCCGGGTCGCGCCGATGTAGTCCGGCTTGTCGATCGGGCCGAACTTGATCACCGTGCCGGTGTACGGCGCGTGGATCATCTGGCCGTTGCCGACGTACATCCCGACGTGGTGGATGCTGCGCGGGTCGCTCAGGTCGGTGGCGAAGAACACCAGGTCGCCCGGCAGCAGTTGGTCGCGCGAGGGGTGCCGGCCGGCGTTCCACTGGTCGTTGGCCACCCGGGGCAGCTTGATGCCCACGGTGTCGTAGGCGGCCTGGGTCAGCCCCGAACAGTCGAACCGGCCGCCGTCGGCCGCGGTGCCCTCGCCGCCCCACAGGTAGGGGGTGCCGAGCTTGGTCTGCGCCCAGTTGACCGCGCCCGCCGCGAGCGCCATCGGCTGCAACGGGGCCTGCACCACGCCGAAGCTCTGCTCCAGCGAGCGGATCGACTTCACGTAGTCCTGGGTCTGCGTGTACGGCGGGATGCCCTTGTACTGCATCACCCGGTACGCGCCCGCGTTGTACGCGGCGAGCATGTTGTTCGTCCGGTCGCCGGGCACCGAGGCGACATATTTGGCCAACGAACAGTCGTAGCGCGCGGCGGCCGGGATCGCGTCGGCGGGATCCCACGGGCTCGCCTTGCCGTCCCCGTTGCCGTCGGTGGCCCACTCGGGCCACGTGGTGGGCATGAACTGGGCGATGCCCTGGGCCCCGACGTTGCTCACCGCGTTCGGGTCGAAGCCGCTCTCCTGGTAGAGCTGCGCGGCCAGCAGCGCCGGCGAGATCTCCGGGCAGAGTCGTCCCCACTTGTCTATCGCCGCCGCGTACGCGGCCGGCACGGTGCCGGGCGCGAGCGCCATCGTGCCGCCGGCCCCGGTCTGGCTGCCGGACGCGGACTGCATCGCGCCGACGCCTACAGTGAGGAGACCGACCAGACCGAAGGGGATCGCGAATGCGATGCCACCGGCCACCCAGGCTTTGCGCATCGCAGGCCCCCCGATTCTCCGCGACCGGGACGGGTCGCGACGGATACTCCGAGCACATTGTGCGCGCCACGATTGCTCAGCGCAATCACCCGTGATACACACAGTGAGCAGGCACACTTGCCGAGGTGGTAGCCCGATCGGCTTCCCCACAGCACAATAAACGAACGACCCACTCCTCCTGTCGAATGTGACCGGAGGCAACCAAAAGCCCGACCTCGGGGGCGGTGAACAACGTGTTTCTTGGCGAAGGCAACGGCAACGGCAACGGCGACATCAATACGATCATCGGCGGCATAGCTCCGAACTGGGGCCCGTTCGCAAGGCTGGGCGGCGAAGCCCGGATCATGGTCGAGGTGATCATGGCCGTGGCCCTGCTGCTCTGCCTGGCCATTGCGATCTGGGGCGCGGCGAAGCAGCGCATAGGGGCCACCGCGATGCGCGACACGTTCAGCGCGGAGCAGGGCAAGGGCCTCATCATCGCCGGCTTGACCGGCGTCTTCATCATCGGATCGCTCGGGACGCTGTTCACGATTGTGTACGGAATGGCGATCTAGACCGATTCGCACCCTGCCGTCCCCAAGGTGGCGAATCCCGTGGTGTTTTGTCCCGGGCACGGCGCACTTCGGTGCGCCGTGCGCCCCGAAAACGGAATGCCCCATTCCGCATGCGAGGCAGAGCAGCAATTCCGGTCCCTTTACCGGACAATCGAGCCTGTGTTCACACGACAGCGCGGTGCCACCGAAATGACTTCCCGTCTGGGAAGATCGTTCCGGCTGCAACCGAACCCGGCGGCGCTCCGCCCCCGGGGACAGTGTTGTGCGCGCAGGTCGCCCGTATCTTCCGGCCTGCCGCGGTAAGGGGGACAGGCCATGAGCGACGAGGAACCCGCCACGCGTACCCGCCTGCCCAGACCCACCTCCTCACCGGAGAGTCAGGAGCCCAGGCGCAACCCCATACTGTCCGGGATCGGCGTCGTCGTGGTGATCGCCGTGGTCATCGTGTCCCTGTTGTTCGCCGCGAACCGCTCCGACGAGGACGGCGGCTCGACCGCCAAGGACGCCGGGCAGACCTCCGCGGCCGGCTCCGAGGGCCCCGGTGGACCGCCGCTGTCCGCCGCGCAGTTGCCCGAGCGCACCGAGTCGGGCGTGCCGGTCGGCTACCCGCAGACCGCGGAGGGCGCCCAGTCGGCCGCGGCCAACTTCGTCGTCGCGTACGGCTCGGACCGGATGTTCCGGGCCCAGCCGCGGGCCGCGATCATCACCGCGATCACCGACCCGGCGATCCGCGACGGTCTGCTCGCGCGCGTGGACCAGGCGTTCCGCGCGCAGACCACGACATTCGGCCTACAGCCCGACGGAAACCCGCCCAAGGGGCAGACCTTCGTTTGTCGGGCCGTTCCGATGGGCACCAAATCCGTTGTCTTCACGCCTGTTTCGGCAACGGTGGAGGTCTGGAGCGTGGGCGTGGTGGGCCTCGCCGGGCCCGGCTCCACCAAGCCGGTGGCCGAGGCGTGGAACACCACCACGATGAAGCTGTCCTGGGTGAGCGGCGACTGGAAGCTGGTCGAGTTCAGCCAGAAGGAGGGCCCGACGCCGATCTCCGGGCTGCAGGATCCGTCCAGCGCCAACGACATCGCCAAGGCCGACGGGGAGTTCGGGGAATTGCGCCATGCACGCTGACCGGGAACGCCGCAGCCTTCGCAACCGATTCCTGACCCTCGGCGGGACACTGGCCGCGGTTCAGGCCGTCGTCGTGCTCGGTGCCACCCGTGTGTGGGCCGAGCCCACACCCGGCGCCACGACACCGCCCGCTACCACGCCCGGCGCGACCGCACCCGCGAACAAGCCTGAGTGCGAACTGCTCACCGGCCCTGCGAAGGACATCTGCAACAACGGCGGCCCCGGCGCCCCGGGTACCGGCACACTGGGCACCGTCACCGACCCGCTCGGTTCGATCGCCAAGGGCTGTGCCGACGCGGCGACCTGGATCATCGACAAGCTGGCCGGCGCGGTCAACGACACCACCCAGGTGGACTTCACCAACCCCGGCTTCCTGCGCCAGTACGCGGTCGTGTTCGCCGCGTCCACGTTCCTGACCCTGATCCTGTGGATACTGGCCGTCACCAAGCGCGCCGTGCGCGGGGTCCCGATCGGCACCGCGATCAGCGAGGCGATCGGCTACCTGTGGCTCGCGGTGATCGCGTCGGCGTTCACCCCGCTGATCCTGTACTTGGCCGTCTCGATGACCGACGCGATCACCGCGGCCATCGCGACCGGCACCCAACAGGACACCAACAAGTTCCTCGGCGGCTTCTCCAAGGCGCTCGATCCCGCGAGCGATCTCGGCGGCGGGCCGGTGATGCTCATCTTCGTGTCGCTGCTCTCGATGGCCGCCGCAGCCGTGCTGTGGGTCGAACTCCTGGTGCGCGCGGCGATGTTGTACGTCGGCGCGATCCTGGGCACGGCGGTGTACTCGGGTCTGGTGGACAAGGCGATGTGGCACCACGTCCGGCGCTGGGCCGGGATCATGATCGCGGTGCTCCTCGCCAAGCCGGTGATCGTGATCGTGCTCGGGCTGGCCACGGCGGTCACCTCCGGCGGCAAGGACGACGCGTTCTCCTCGGTGCTCTCCGGCCTGGCGATCCTGTTCCTGTCCATCTTCGCCAGCGTGCTCATCTACCGATTCGTGCCCAGCATCGGCGACGACATGGCCGCGCTGCACAGCAGTCGCAAGGCGATGCAGTCGGCCGGTCCGGCCTCGATGGTCAACGGCCCGGCCACGTACATGAAGCAGGGCATCCAGGCACACGCCTCGCGGGGATCCACCGGTTCCGGCTCTGCCCCGGTGACCGCGAACGCCGTATCGTCGGGCATTGCGGCCCATGGCACCAGGGGCGGAGGTTCGGGCGGCGCCCCGACGCCGGCACCACCGCCTCCGGCCAATCCCGCGGCAACGCCTCACGCGAGGAACGGTAAAGAGTAATGACTACGCAACCGGTCGCCCGACGCCGGACCTTCCTGATCGGCAAGGCCAAACCCACGGCGGTCATCGGCAAGAACCGCGAGCCCGGCGAGATCTTCCTGATCATCGCGGCCGGCGGACTCGCGCTGCTGTGGGGCCTGTTGATGCCGATCCTGGTGATCCGCATCGCCGGCCTGGTCGGATTCCCGCTGCTCGCGTTCGCCGCCGTGTACATGCCGTACAAGAAGCGCACGTTCTACAAGTGGTGGGAGATCAACCGCACCTACAAGCGCACCATCAAGCGCGGCGCCACGTATCGGTCGGCGGTCACCGAGGCGGGCACCAAACTGACCGGGCAGGGCGTGGCGGTCGGCGCGCCGCCCGGGGTCGGTCGGGTGACCTGGTCGAGCGTGCCGTTCGGCCCGGACGAGCTGACCGTGCTGCTGCACCTGGAACGGCGCACGGTCACCGCCGCGATCGAGATCGAGGGCCCGGGCGTGGGGCTGCGCGACTCGGAGGACCAGGAGGCGCTGGTCGAGCGGTTCGGCACGCTGCTCAAGCACGTGGCCAACGGCGACGGCTTCGTCACCCGGCTCCAGGTGCTCGCCCGGACGCTGCCCGCCGACCCGGACGCGCACGCCAAGGACGTGGCCCGGCGCGGCGACCACAAGGCGCCGATGTGGGTGCAGGACTCCTACGAGCAGCTCCAGTCGATGGTGTCCACCTCGTCGGAGCAGCACCGCGCCTACCTGGTCGCGTGCATGCACTACACCCGCGAACTGGCCGCCGAGGCCAATGTGATGGGCAAGGGCGACAAGGGCATCGGCGTGGTGATGGCGCGTGAACTCACCGACGTGTGTGCCCGGTTGACCGAGGCGGACATCCGGGTCCGGCAGCCGCTGAACGAGACGCGGCTGGCCTCGCTGATCCACTCGATGTACGACCCCGAGCACCAGATCGACGCGTTCGAGGGCATGCAGGCGCGCTACGCGTGGCCCGCCGAGTTGGACGCGACGCACCCGAACTACCTGGAGGCCAAGACCCGCGAGTCGGACTCGGCCGAGCCGTGGTGCCACGCCACCGCGTGGATCAAGGAGTGGCCGCTGACCCCGGTCGGCGTCAACTTCCTGGCCCCGCTCCTGGTGCACACCCCGGACGTGATCCGAACCGTCGCGGTCACGATGGACCTGGAGCCCACCGACATCGCGATCGAGCGCATGCTCACCGAGAAGACCAACGACGACGCGGACGCGGCCCGCGCGGCCAAGATGAACCGTGTGGTCGACCCGCGCGACATGGCCCACACCGGCCGGGTCGACCAGCGCGGCGAGGACCTGGCGGGCGGCGCGGCGGGCGTGAACATCGTCGGCTACATCACGGTGTCCTCGCGCAATCCCGACCAACTCTCCCGGGACAAGCGCACCATCCGCGCGTCGGCGGGCAAGTGTTTCCTCAAGCTGGAGTGGTGCGACCGCGAGCAGCACCGCGCGTTCGTCAACACGCTGCCGTTCGCGACGGGTATTCGAAAGTGAGCGTCGGCGGTGTCACCGCCGCGGACGGGACGGATGGAGTGATCACGTGTCGGGTCTGATGTCCACGTTGACCCAGGGGTTCTCCGGCATCATCTTCGGCCGGGGCGAGACCCAGCGGCTGCCGGTGCGCACGTCCACCGGCCAGGCTCAGGCGGTCTACCTGCCCACGGCCGCGCCCGGGCTCGGCGACTCGGGCGTGATCATCGGCCGCGAGGTGTACTCGGGCAAGGGCTATATCTACGACCCGTTCCAGCTGTACGGCCAGCAACTGCCCGCGCCGCACTGGCTGGTCCTGGGCGAGTCCGGGAACGGCAAGTCGGCGCTGGAGAAGACCTACGTGCTGCGCCAGTTGCGTTTTCGCGACCGCCAGGTGGTGGTCCTGGACGCGCAGGGCGAGGACGGCGTCGGCGAGTGGAACCTGATCGCCGAGGCGCTGGGGGTCAAGCCGGTCCGGCTGGACCCCAACGACCTCTCCGGCGACGCGGTGCGGCTCAACCCGCTGGACCCGGCGATCGCGGTCACCGGCCAACTGGCGCTGCTGCGCACCATCATCGAGGTGGCGATGGGCCACTCGCTCCAGGAGCGGGCCGGCTACGCGCTCAAGGCCGCGCACACGCACGTAATGCGCACCGTGCACGGACGGCAGCCGATCCTCCCGGACATCGTCGAGGCATTGCGCAATCCGACCCCCGAGTCGTGCGAACTGCTGAGTCTGGACGTCAAGGACGTCCGGGTCTGGGGACTGGACGTGGCGCTGGTCCTGGACCGGCTCACCGACGGTGACCTCCAGGGCATGTTCGAGGGGCCGACCACGGACGGCATCGACCTGGACTCGCCGCTGATCATCTTCGACCTGTCGCACATCGACCGGAACTCGATCGCGATGCCGATCCTGATGGCGATCGTCGGCGTGTGGCTGGAGCACACCTGGATCCGGCCGGACCGGGTCAAGCGGATCTTCCTGGTCGAAGAGGCCTGGCACATCATCAACAGCCCTTTCGTGGCCCAGTTGTTCCAGCGCCTGCTCAAGTTCGGCCGGCGTCTGGGTCTGTCCTTCGTCGCGGTGGTCCACCACCTCTCCGACGTGGTGGACGGCGCGGCGGCCAAGGAGGCGTCGGCGATCCTGAAGATGGCCTCGACCAGAACCGTGTACATGCAGAAGGCGGACGAGGCACGCGCAACCGGAAAGGTGCTCGGACTGCCCCGGTGGGCGGTCGAGATCATTCCGACCCTGACCCCGGGCATCGCGGTCTGGGACGTCAACGGCAATGTGCAGGTGGTCAAGCACCTGATCACCGACACCGAGCGGCCGATGGTCTACACCGACCGCGCGATGACCGAGGACGCGGTGGAGGAACGAGTGCGTGCCGAGGCGGCGTTGGCCGACGATCCGGCGGCGTAGATGGGGTCCTACGCACGCCCGCCGCAGCCGCGCGAGCCCACGCCGGGTCGGGCGCCCTCGCAGGGCGTCCCGGACGGTCTGCTGATCGCGGGCCTGCTGCTGCTGATCGCGGGCACGGCGGTGATCTGGCTCGCCACCGGGCTGGCCGCGCTGGCGAGCGGCAAGGACTGGCCCGACGAAGTCACCTACCACCACTCGGCACTGGCGATGCGCTCGGTAATGGGCGACCCCGACGATCTGCCGCACGCGTGGCCGGACACCCCGCCCGGACAGTTGCCCTCCCCCACCGCGTTCTGGGTGTCGTTCGGCATCGTGGTGCTGATCCTGTTGGTCGCGGTGGGACGGGTGTTCTGGTGGTGGTTGCGCCGGGCGACGGCGAAGGCCGCGCGGGCGGCCGGCGCGGAATCGGCGGATTCATCTGCCCCGAAGCGGAATCAGCGGCTCCCGGATGGGGAATGATGCGCGTGCGCACCTCTGCCGAGGGGCGCCCCTGATCGTGGCCGGGCCTGGTCGCCGCGTGGCCGTACGGTGACCCGGCGATCGGCCCGACCCACCATGTTCGGGGCCGCATGGCCCTGTTGACTGCTCGGGCTTGCGGTGGGCCGTCGGTTCCGTAAGGTGGCCTCGAACGCCGGCCGGCCGGCTTGGGCCACCGTCGCGACGGATGGATCAGTCCGTCCACGTCATGCACTCTTCACAGCGGTAGGCGCGTGGGCCGGACTTGTATTCCACTTTGTCGGACTTGCGGTAGTACTTGCACGCGCGGTTCTTGCAGACGATCGGGTGGCCGTCGACCGCCTCGATCGGCAGGGGCATCGTGTCGTAAGTGCACGGCGTCGGCGGGAGCTTCTTGTAGTAGCCCCCGGTCGCCGGCAACGCGGTCGGGTCGAACGGCGAATAGGCGGCCCCGTCGGAGATCCCCTCGGACACGCTCATGCGCACCTCCTTCTGTGTGCCGGCCGGCTGTGCCGCCGTGTGCCGCACGCTAGCCGAGAATCGGGGAAGGAACGGGTGGTTCGGGACGGTTTCCGCCCGAAGGTTCGACGGGGCCGCGGGGATCAGCCGCGCGTGGGTGTGCCGGCGGCGCGGTGTTGCACGGCGATCGAAGCGAGCACCAGGACGCCGCCGAGCAGCCGTTCCGGGCCCAGCCGCTCGCCCTGGAGGAACGCGGCGAGCACGGTCGCGGTCAGCGGTTCGAGCAGCACCGCCACGATGCCGCCACCCACGTGCGCCCGGCCGAGCGCGGTGAAGTAGGCGACGTACGCCCCTGCGGTGGGCACCACGCCGAGGAAGAGCACCGCGCCCAGGATGTCGGCGCGCATCGGCACGGCCATCCCGACCACCAGCCCTGCGGGCAGCAACAGGCAGCCGCCGAACAGGAATCCGAGCCCGGTGATGGCGACCCGGTCGAGCGTGGGCAGGGCCGGCCGGGTGTCCAGGGTCAGCACCGCGAACCCGCCGGCGGCCACCAGCGCGAAGCCGATGCCCACGAGTGCGCCGCGTGCGCCGCCGGCGGGTGCGCCGAGCAGCAGGGCCAGGCCCAGAGCGGCCGCGGCCAGGCTCGCGATCGCGATCGGCCCGGGTCGGCGCCGCTCCAGCACGGCCGAGCCGGTGGTGACCAGGATGTGTACCGCGACCATGGTGGTGAGCGTGGCCAGGCTCACCGAAATGGCCGCCACGGCGGCGAAATACGCCGCCTGGAACACCGTGAACAGTGCGCCGACGCCTGCGATCCGGGCGAGTTCGGCCCGACTCGGGCGACGCACCCGCAGCCGCCCGGAGGCCAGCGCGTAGGCGGTGATGAACAGGCCACCGGCGAGTAGGCGATACGCCGCGACGGCCACCGGGTGCAGCCCGGCCCGAGCGGCCAACACCGAACCGGCGATCCCGCCGGTCCCCCACAGGACTCCGGCGAGGACGAACAGATCGAGCCCGGATCGGGTGTTCCGGGCAGCGCGCAGGAAGATACGAACAGACATGCGAAAGCTCCGACTTCGACGCCTACAGGGCAACGTCGGAGCGGGGCGGCACCCGGTTCGGGCCAAGCCGAGCAGGGGTCGCGACCCGGGACTACCGGATCGGACCCGGGGGCACCCCGCTCAGTGGCGGGGCGGCGGGCAGATGGCCCAGTCGTGGTGCATGGACGACACCCTAGTCGGAGCTCGGTGCCGCGGGTCCGGTTTTCGGACCGGCGGCGGCCTCGCCGGTCCGGGTCAGACCCATTCCAGGAGGCGGGCCGCGTGTGCCCGCACGGGGCACGGTTCGGGCACGCCGCAGTCACACCCGCCGGTGTCGACCGGCCGGTGTCGGATCAGCGTGCGGGTAACCACCATGCGGTAGTCGAGCAGCGAGTCCTCGACCGGGCGCGGGCCCCTCGGGCGAGGCGCGCGCAGGATGCGCGGGGCCGGCCTGGACAGGCCCGCGGGCAGCGGTCGGTCCAGCCGCTCGATGTCCGTGCGTTGCCTCGGAATGCGCACTCGCATGTGTCCGGTCCCCTTCTCGTCCGGTGTCCCGCCGTGGCGATGCACCCGAGCGTGGCAGCGCTCGGGGCCCGCCGGTTCACTCCGTGTCCAGACGCCCGCCCGCGTCCGGCTGGGATTCCTCGACCCGCGCCAGCATGCCGCGCAGGCCGGCCGCGAGCGCCTGCCGCTCGGCCGGACCCAGGTCCTGGAGCAGACCGGCCTCGAAGACCGCGGCCTCGCGGACCACGCGCAGCCACACGTCCCGACCCGTGGTGGTCAACTCGACGATCACCCGCACCCGGTTCTGCTCGTCCCGGGTTCGGGTGACCAGGTCCTCGGCGACCATCCGGTCCAGCCGGTGGGTCATCGCCGCGGGAGTCAGGCCCAGCCGGCGGGCCAAGTCGCCGGGGCTGAGTCGGTAGGGGCGGCCGACCAGCACCAGGGCCTTGAGCACCTCCCACTCGGCGTTGGTGATGCCCAGCGCGGTGAGTTGACGGCCGTACGCGACGCTCATTCGGCGGTTGAGCTTGGACAGCGCCGCCACGATCGTCTCGACCTGCGGGTCCACCTCGGGGAATTCGCGCTGGAAGACGGCGAGGTATTCCTCGATGTCGCCTTCGTCCGCTGTTGCCTGCTCGGCCCCCTCTGTCATGCCGGGAAGTATCCCACCTCGCGCCCGCTCGATCGTCGCCCTCGTGTTCCTTGCCCCACCGACGCCGTCAAGCATTGGACGGCAACGCTATAGATCCGTATAGTTTAGCTCTGAAGTCTTCAGACTTGAGGACTCGGACTCATCGGATCAGGCACGGCAACGACGCCGGCGTGGGCCCGGGCATCCGCCCGGCCGCCCCCGGCGCGCCCGCCTCGACGCGGATACAGGCGATCACCTCGCCGGACTCGGGCATGCCCGGGAACCGGTACGGGTCGGGTCGGCCGCTTTCGCGCGCTTTCGGATGCCCGAGCCCTGTCTGCGGACCGATCCCCGCGGGCCGGAGCGGCCGGCCCGCGCGACCGGTAGTCGGGGAGGTGTGTGGTGGCGACCCAAGGCGCTCTGCGTCGGATCCAGCTCGGCAACGCGCTCAGTGCGTTCGGCAGCGGTTTCACGGTGCCGTTCCTGTTCGTATACGTGACGCGGGTGCGAAACCTGTCGGCCGGTCAGGCCGGCCTGATGTTCAGCGTGCTCGCCATCGCCGCGCTGTGCGCACTCCCGATGGTCGGTCCGGCGATCGACCGGCGCGGGCCCCGCCCGGTGGTCGCGGTCGGTTCGGTGGTGGCCGCACTCGGCGCGCTGACCCTGGGCCTGGCCCGCGGCGAGGCGCTGGTCATGGTGGGCGCCGCGCTGCTCGGGGCCGGCGTGGCCGCGATCCAGCCCGCGCTGGCGACGATGATCGTGCGGTGTACGACGGCGCGCACCCGCGCTCGCGCGTTCGCGCTCCAGTTCACCTTCAACAACCTGGGCCTGGGCATCGGCGGGCTGATCGGCGGCATGATCGTCGACCCGTCGCGGCCGGCCAGCTTCACCCTGCTGTTCGCCGTCGAGACCGCGATGTTCCTGGTGCTCGGCGCGGTGTGCGGCACGGTCCGGCTGCCGGCGGTGCCGGCCGCTGCGGCCGGGACAGTGCCAGGCGCGGGCTTTCGGCATCTGCTGAAGAACCGCGCGATGGTCCGGCTGTGTGTGGTCAGCGCGGTCATCTTCTTCACCTGCTACGGCCAGTTCGAGTCGGGCCTGGCCGCGTTCGCGACCGAGGTCAGCCGGATCTCGCCGAGCATGCTGGGCGTCGCGCTCGCGGCCAACACCGCGGTGATCGTGCTCGGTCAGCTCACCGTCCTGCGGATCACCCAGCGCCGCCGGCGCAGCACGGTGATCGCGGCCACCGGCCTGGTCTGGCTGCTCGCCTGGATCGTGACCGCGCTGTCCGGCCTGATGCACGACGACAAGGCCGCGGCGGCGGTCACCATCATCACCACGTTCGCGCTGCTCGGCGTGGGCGAGTCGCTGCTCGCGCCGACCCTGGGACCGATGGTCGCGGACCTGGCGCCCGCGCACCTGCTCGGGCAGTACAACGCGGCCCAGTCACTGGTGAAGCAGCTCGCGATGGCAGCGGGGCCGGCCTTCGCCGGCGTCATGGTCGGCGCCGGCCTGTACGGCCCGTACCTGGCCGCCCTGATGGCCTGCTCGGTACTGATCACCATCCTCGGCATCCGCATGCGCCACACCCTGAACCCGACCCAAAACGGAGTCGTCATCGCCGAGTCGACCCCGTCCCACCACCCCACCCCCCAAGCCCTGACCGCCTGACCAACCGCCGGCCGCCCCTCAAGGCCAACCCAAGCCAAGCCAAGGCCGGACAAACCCAAACCAGCCCGGCCGACACGTGAGGCCAAGTAGCCCGGCCGACACGTGAGGCCAAGTAGCCCGGCCGACACGTGAGGCCAAGTAGCCCGGCCGGCGCTTGAGGCCAAGTAGCCCGGCCGGCGCTTGAGGCCAAGTAGCCCGGCCGGCGCTTGAGGCCAAAAAAGCCCGGTCAACCCAACGGGAACTCGCACCAGACCGTTTTGCCCTCGTCGGTAAGCCGACTACCCCACGACTTGGCAATCGTCGCCACGATCGCCACCCCACGCCCGCTTTCGTCGTCGGCCGCCGCCCGTCGCCGACGGGGCACGTGGTCGTCCGCGTCGGAGACCTCGACGATCAGCCGCTTGTCGGTGCGCCGAAGGCGCAACCGCATCGGCGCGGCGCCGTGGGTGAGCGCGTTCGCCACGAACTCGCTGACCGCGAGCACGCCCATCTCGCGCAGTTCCTCACCGACCTGCCAACTGGCCAGCACTCCCGAGGTGAACGCCCGCCCGCGCGCGGCCACCTCGCTGCCGCCCAGCAGATCCAGCGACGCGGTCCGGAACAGCCGGGCCTGGGCACCCTCGCGGCGCGGCAGTTGCAGCACCAGCATCGCCATGTCGTCGTCGTGTTCCTCGGGCAACTGCATGTGCGCGATGAGGTGGTCGCGGACCGCCTCGGGTTCGCCCGCCGACGACAGCAGCGCGGCGCCCAGCGTGTCGATGCCCTCGTCCAGGTCCTCGCCGCGGCGTTCGACCAGGCCGTCCGTGTACAGCACCACGGTCGAGCCCGGGTCCAGGGTGATCCGACCGGAGGTGTGCGGCCAACTCGCGCCGGTACCCAGCGGCGGCCCGTTCGCGTCGTCGAGCTTGTGGATCACGTCCTCGCCGTCGCGAACCAGCGGCGGTAGGTGGCCCGCCGTCGAGTAGGTCAGCACGCCCTCGCCCGGGTCGTACACCGCGTAGGCGCACGTGGCGATCTGGGTCGCGTCGATCTCCATCGCGGTCTCGTCGAGCAGTTGCAGGATCTCGTGTGGCGGCAGGTCCAGGCGCGCGTACGCCCGTACCGCCGTGCGCAGTTGGCCCATCACCGCCGCGGCGCGCACACCCCGGCCCATCACGTCGCCGATCACCAGCGCGGTACGCCCCGCGCCCAGGGTGATCACGTCGTACCAGTCGCCGCCGACCGCGGCGTCGGTGCCGCCGGGCAGGTACTTGGCGGCCACGATCAGATCGTCGGGGTTCTCCAACCGCTGCGGCAGCAGGCTGCGTTGCAGGGTGACCGCAGCCTGCCGGTGCCGCCGCTCGCTCTCCCGCAGCCGGTCGGTGGCCTGGACCTGGTCGGTGACGTCGACCGCGAAGACCAGGACGCCGCGGGTGTCGCCGCCGCGGCCGGCCGCCTCGGGGCGGACCGGTGTGCACACGAACGTGTAGTAGCCGTGCCTGCGCTCGCTCTCCGGCATGCCGGGGTAGGTCTCGCCGCGGTGATCGACCCGACGGGCCCGCACGGTTCGCCCGCGCCCGGTTCGATAGACCTGATCCATCAGCGTCAGCAGCCCGTGCTCGGCGAGTTCGGGCAACGCGTCCCGGGCCGGGACACCCGACCTGCGCGCGCCGAAGACCGCCCGGTAGGCGTCGTTGACGTAACACAGCTCGTGATTCGACCCTCGGGTGACCGCGATCAGCGCGGGGGCGTGGGCCAGCACGTCGCGCAACGGGAAGGTGTCGTTCGATTCCTGGCTGCGTGCCGCCGGCACCGAGCGCCGCCGGTCACCGGCCAGCCGGGCGCCCCACCGAGTGATGTTCAACCGCTCGCTTCCTGGAGAGTTCGTTCACGCAAAGCGCATGGAGGTTTACCGCAGGTGACATCACCAGTGTGGGCGAAAGTCGGCCGTGAGGGAATCACGTCCCGTGACCGGGCCTCCGTTCGGGGTACCACAGGAGTGCGCTGTGGCAATGTACGGGACCCGGTCGCGGCCCACTCGGCCCTCGGGCAACGCTTCAGCCTACGAGCCCCTCCGCCGGTCGTGCCTACCCGGTGGGCTTGCGGTCGCCTCGAGTGGCGTACTCGAACTCGGCGCGCGGGTGTTCGATCGAACCCAGCGAGACGATCTCGCGCCGGAACATCAGGGCCAGTGTCCACTCCGCCATGATGCGCATCTTGCGGTTGAACGTGGGCACTCGGCTGAGGTGATACGTGCGGTGCATGAACCAGGCCGGAAGGCCCTTGGTCTTGATCCCGTAGACCTGGGCAACACCCTTGTGCAGGCCGAGCGAGGCCACCGAGCCCGCGTACTTGTGCCGATACTGCTGCTGCGGCTGGTCGCGCAGCCTGGCGATGATGTTGTCGGCGAGCACCCGCGCCTGGCGCACCGCGTGTTGTGCGCTGGGACCGGTGAACTCCTCGCCCGGCTTGGTCAGGTCGGGCACCGCCGCGCAGTCGCCGGCGGTCCACACCCCCGGGACCCCCTCCACCTCCAGCGTCGCGCGCGCCTTGAGCCGGCCCTTGTCGTCCAGCGGCAGGTCGGTGGCGATCAACATCGGGCTGGGCTTGACGCCCGCCGTCCACACCAGCGTGCTCGCGTCGACCTCGGTGCCGTCGGAGAGCACCACGTGCCGGTCGCGGGCCGACTCCAGCCGGGTGTTCAGGCGTACGTCGATACCGCGTCGGCGCAACTCGGAGACCGTGTATCGGCCCATGTCCTCGCCCACCTCGGGCAGGATCCGCGGCGATGCCTCGACCAGGATCCAGCGCATGTCCGCCGGGGTGATGTTGTGGTAGTACCGGCACGCGTAGCGGGCCATGTCCTCCAGTTCCGCGAGCGCCTCCACACCCGCGTAGCCGCCGCCGACGAAGACGAAGGTCAGCGCGTGGTCGCGGATCGAGGGGTCGCGGGTCGAGGACGCGGTGTCCATCTGTTCGAGCACGTGGTTGCGCAGCGCGATGGCCTCCTCGACGGTCTTGAAGCCGATGCCCCACTCTGCGAGCCCGGGTATCGGCAGGGTCCGCGCGACCGAGCCGGGCGCGACCACGAGCAGGTCGTAGGAGGCGTCGTAGGTCTCGCCGCCGAGCAGTTCGATGGTCGCGGTCTTCTTCGCGTGGTTCACGTGCTCCACGGTCCCGGTGACGATGCGGCACTTGGGCAGCACCGAGCGGAGCGGGACGACCACGTGCCGCGGCGAGATGGCGCCGGCCGCGGCTTCCGGGAGGAACGGCTGGTAGGTCATGTACGACTGCGGTTCGACGACAGTCACCGTCGCCTCTCCCGCCTTGAGTTTCCGTTGCAGGCGAAGGGCCGTGTACAAGCCGACGTAGCCGCCGCCGACGATCAGGATGCGCTCGGGCCGAGTCGAGGTCGTCATGCGTCCCACTCTGCCCCTTTCCGGCCGCCACATACAGATGTTCGCCGGGTTTGCGTGCCCCGCACGGGTGGTGACGAGAGGTCAGCGGTCAGCGATATCTTCACAACCGTGCTGTCGGATTCCGCTTCTGGGGTGGGGTCGGTTCGGGTAGTCTCGACGGCCTGGGCAAAGCGGGGTCTGGTGGGGGAATCGACACACTTGCCTTCCGGGGGAGACGCTATGAGCGGCGCTTCGCGTACGCGTACCACGAAGACGCAGGACACCGGCGGCGACGGCGTCGGGGGTCGGCACACGACGACGATTCCACCGGCACGCAAGCCACAACGGAGCAGGCCGGCCGAGCCGTCGCCGCAGCTGCGCACCGACGCCCGGCGCAATCTGGAGCAGGTGCTCCGGGCGGCCCGCGAGGTGTTCGGCGAGCTGGGCTACGACGCTCCGATGGAGGAGATAGCCCGCCGCGCCGGCGTGGGGGTGGGCACCATCTACCGCCGCTTCACCGGCAAGGAGGCACTGGTCCAACGGATCATGATCGCCGAGACCAACCGACTGACGGCCGAGGCGGTCAACGCGCTGGACGAGGAACCGGACGCCTGGTCCGCGCTCGCCAGGTACTTACGCCGCGCGGTCGGCTCGGGTGCCGGCCGATTGTTCCCCGCCCTCAGCGGGCGGGTCCCGGTGACCGAGGAGATGAGTTCCTCGCGCGCCGAACTCAACGACGCGGTAGGTGTGTTGGTCGATCAGGCCAAGGCCTGCGGGCTACTCAGGGCGGACGTCTCGGACGCCGACATATCGTTGATGATGTCCTGTCTGCTGCCGCCGTCCGGACTTCCGCACCCACAACGACTGACCATCGCCGGTCGGTATCTGGAGATCCTGCTCGACGGCCTGCACGCGGGACACTCGTCCCCGCTGCCCGGGAAGCCGTTCACGCAGGACGAGCTGGACACCCTCTTCCTCAGCTGAATCGGGCCCGAGCCGAACCGGGCCTGGGCTCGACCGACCCCGAGCCGACCGAAGCCCGAACCGAACCGGGCGCCGGCCGAACGGCGTCGGCCGCAGGCCACCCGCACCGATCAGCTGCGCACCACGAGCACCGGACAGGCCGCATGGTGCACCACCGCCGTGCTGACCGAGCCGAGCAGCAGGCGGGAGAAACCGCCGGAGCCACGCGAGCCCACCACGACCATCTCGTGCCGCTCGGACATCCCGAGCAGCACCTCGGTCGCCGTCCCCGAATACACCTGGACCACGGCCTGCCCGCCGAACGGCCGCTCGCGTGCGCTGTTCACCTCGGCCACGGTGGTCTCGGTCCGGATCCGCAATTCGGCGAGCACCCGCTCCAAGTCCTCCTGGTAGTGCGGTCCGGGCGCGAGCACCGCGTATCCGGGGGTCGCGGGCTGCGCGGTCACCACGTACAGCGGCAACCCGCGCAGCTCGGCCTCGGTCATCGCCCAGTCCAACGCCCGCCGGGCCGGCTCCGATCCGTCCACGCCGACCACGACGCCCTTCGGCTCAGCGTCGGCCATGGGCCCTCCTCGTCACCGAATCCGGATGTGGAGGGCCCCATACCACCCGGATGTCACGCGCTCACCTTCGCGCGCGAACGCCACCCGGACGGCGGTCAGGCGTGCGCGAGGATCTCCCGCGCGCGATCGGCCAGCGCACGCAGACCGTCGGCGGTGAACCGTCCGGCCGCGTCCTGCTCGCCCATCGCACCCGCGGTGTAGCGGTCGAGTACGCCGGCCAGGATGCAGGCGAGCCGCCAGCACGCGAACGCCTGGTACCAGCGGATGTGCGACAGATCCCGACCGGTGGCCGCCGCGTAGCGCGCGGCGAACGCGGCCCGGTCGATGAAGCCCTCACTCGCGGTGCCGTCGGCGGGCAACAGCGCGCCGTCCTCGCCCGCCTCGACCCAGTACATGAGCGTGGTGCCCACGTCGGCGAGCGGGTCGCCGAGCGTGCACAGCTCCCAGTCCAGTACCGCGCGCACGGTGCCGTCCGGGCCCAGGATGACGTTGTCCAACCGGAAGTCGCCGTGCACGATCGTGGCGCCCTGTTGCGCCGGAACGGATGCCGCGAGCGCGTCGTGCACGTCGTCGATCGTGTCGATCCCGGGCACCCGGGTGGCCTCCCACTGGCGGTGCCAGCGGCGCAACTGTCGCCCGATGTAGTCCTCGCGACGGCCGAGCTCGCCCAGACCCACCGCGTCCACGTCCACCGCGTGGATCGCCGCGAGCACGTCCGCGAGCTGCTCGCCGGCCCGCTGCCGGGCCTGCGGCGTGAGCAGCGCGGCCGCGTCCTCGGCGGAGCGGATCACGTGCCCGTCGACGAAGTCCATCACGAAGAACGGCGCACCGTTGACCGTTTCGTCCGTGCACAGACCGAGCACCGGCGGCACCGGCACGTCGGTCCGCCCCGAGCCCAGCGCGGCCAGGATCCGGTACTCGCGCCCCATGTCGTGCGCGGTCGCGAGCACGTGTCCCAACGGGGGGCGGCGCAGCACCCAGCGGCGCGCGTCGGCATCCGAGACCATATAGGTGAGATTCGAACGCCCGCCGAGCACGAGGTCGAAATGCAGCGGCGGGTGCACCGCGGTCCGCTCGGCCAGCCACTTCGTGATCGCTTCGGGCCGCAATGCCTCGGCCATGGAACCCTCCGTCATGTTCGCGCTCCGCTTCGAATGCCGAGGTTCGGGGGCCCGGGGTCGGGCGCCCGGGGTCGGGGGTCGGGGCTCAGATGCCGAGGGAACGGCCGATGATTTCCTTCATGATCTCGTTCGTCCCCCCGTAGATCGATTGCACCCGCGTGTCGATGAACGCCTTGGCCACCGGGTATTCGAGCATGTAGCCGTATCCGCCGTGCAGTTGCAGGCAGCGGTCGACCACGCGCTTTTGCAGGTCGGTGGTCCACCACTTGGCCTTCGAGGCGGCGACCGCGTCCAACTCGCCCGCGATGTGCTTCATGACGCAGTCGTCGACATAGGTGCGCGCGATGTCCAACTCGGTGTCCATCTCCGCCAGTTCGAACCTGGTGTTCTGGAACGAGCCGATCGGGCGGCCGAACGCGGTACGCGTCTTGACGTACTCCAGCGTGTGCGCGAAGACCGTCTCGGCGCCGGCGACCGCCGCACTCGCGATGCCCAGACGTTCCTGCGGCAGGTTGTTCATCAGGTGGTAGAAGCCGCGGTTCTCCTCGCCGAGCAGGTTGTGCACCGGCACCCGGACGTCGGAGAAGAACAATTCGGCGGTGTCCTGCGCCTTCATCCCGATCTTGTCCAGATTGCGGCCACGCTCGAAGCCCGCCATGTCCCGCTCGACCACGATCAGGCTGATCCCCTTGCTGCCCTTGGCCGCGGGGTCGGTCTTGGCCACCACGATCACCAGGTCGGCGTTGATGCCGTTGGTGATGAAGGTCTTCGCGCCGTTGAGCACGTAGTGGTCACCGTCCCGGATCGCGGTGGTCCGCACTCCCTGGAGGTCGCTGCCCGCGCCGGGTTCGGTCATCGCGATCGCGGTGATGATCTCGCCGGAGCAGAAGCCGGGCAGCCAACGCTGCTTCTGCTCGTCCGTGGCCAGGTCGTTGAGGTACGGCGCGACGACCTCGTTGTGCAGCCCGAACCCCACCCCCGACGCGGCCACCCGGATCAGTTCCTCGGACAACGTCGCGAAGTAGCGGAAGTCGGATACTCCGCCGCCGCCGTAGCGCTCGTCCACGTCGATACCCAGCAGTCCCTGCTTGCCGGCCTTGAGCCAGACCGAGCGATCGACGATGCCGTCCTTCTCCCACTGATCGTGAAAGGGGACCACCTCACGCTGAAAAAACTCACGCGCGGATTCGCGAAAGGCGATGTGCTCGGGTTCGAGGTGCCGGTCCCTCATGTGTCTCCCCCTGCGGTGTCGCGGTGGATCGAGCCGGTCGAGCCGGTCGAGCCGGATCCAGTCGGATCGGACATTCCTACCGGTCGGTAGGTGTCATGTGCTCGCATGCTAGGTCCGCATGGAAAGGGGATCAAGGGCTGGGAGCGGAGCGCGCGGCCGAAACGGCCTCCGGGGGGCGGGGGCAGGAGGACCCTGGCGGGGGAGGGGCCGGGCTTTCGGGCCCGAGGCGCGGAGCGGGCGAATCGTGGTGCGGCGGGGTCGCACGTTCGTCCGGTGCTCCGCATCCGTGTTGCTCGGCCGCTACGCGGCCGGCCCGGCCCGGCCCTGCTCGGCTCGACCGACTCGGGCCGGTGGCCGTATCCGGCCGGCCGCCCGGTCCGCGCCCACTTGCCCGTCCAGGCATGACCCGTCGGCCCCGCCCGGCATCGATGCCGGGCCCGGAAGCACCAAAGCCGCACTCGCTGGGCTGCGCGTACCCGCCCGGCGGGTAAAGCCGCAGGTCACGTAGGACTCCGAGCTCCGCAAGGCTCACCGCGATCCGGGTTCGGGCGGGCGCCGGGAGGGGCGTGACCACGGGCCCGACACGACGGCTCGCCCCGGCGCGCGTGTGCCGCTCGATAACGGCGCGGCGCGGCAGCCGGGCAAGCCGCGTGGCCGCGGGGCTTGCCCGGTTGGGGGTGTCGGTCCGTGCTCGCGGCCTACGCGACCGCCGCGATTCGCACGCCCGGGGCCGAGCTCGGGGTTGCGTCCCAGCGCATCACTCGGCCCTCCCAGACGCCGCGCAGCCACAATTCGGCCGAGACGATGTCGGCGAGCGCGCCCAAGGGGACGTCGGGGTGAGGGGTGGCCGAGTCGCCCTTGCCGAGGTTCGGGCCGCCGATCGCGTGGTCGAGGGTGTGGCGTACCTCGACCGGGTCGAGCACGCCCAACTCGGCCAGCAGCGGGTCGGCGAACAGGTCGCGCAGCACGCCCGCGTTCAGGCGCAGCCCGCGTCGCTCGGCCTCGGTGTAGTCGGCCCGGTGCACCGTGCCGAGGGTGTGTCGCGGGATCAGACCCTGCACGGCCGCGGTGAGCAGTGCCCTGGGTCCGTCGTCCCGATCCCGTGCCCACGCCGGCAGCGACAGTCCGGCACGCACCACGGCGGTGTCCAGATAGGGCGCCTGGACCCGTACGCCGATGCGCTCGGCGAGTTGTTGGCAGGCGCGTTGGCGGTCCGCCGCCCGGCGGACCGCGACCCATGCGGCACGGTCCCCCGGGCGACCATGGACCGCCGGGTCCGCGGCGACTACGGATCCGGCGGAGACCACCGACTCGCCCGCGAGGCGGCGCAGCGACATGGCGAGACGGCGGCGCATGTCCGGCGTCGTCCAGACCGCCGTGGGGGCCGCGGTACACCACGCGATCGCGGCGGCCGGACCCGCGTCCACCCGGCCGGATCCCGCGAAGACCTCAGCGAGTTGGTCGAGTGCTTGGGGGAAGGTGGTGCGGGCGACCCGGTTCGCGGTGCCCGCGAGGTCGTGGCCGCGCATGCCCAGGTTGCGCGCCCAGGTGCGGGCGTGCCGGGCGGTGGTCATCCGGCGCCGGTCCATGGCCAGGTCGGCGAGGTAGGCGAGCGGGGTGCCCAGCACCGCGTCACCGCCGTAGCCGGTGATGTGCATGTCGATGCCGGCGTCGCGAATGGCGTTGAACGTACGGGTGGTTCGGGACATTCCGATCAGTGAGAAGCCCGGTTCGTCGGGCATCACCGCACCGCTGAGCACGTCCTCCAGGCCGGTGTAGGGCAGGTGGTCGACGTCACCCGGGACGACCAGGTGACGCAGCCGCGCCGAGCGGGCGACGATGTCGGCCGCGGACTCCGGGTCGCCGGGGGCGCACGGTTCGGCCCACGTGACCGCGATCAGGTCGCGCGTCTTGGCCATCGCCACCGAGCGGGCGCCCAGCAGCGCGAGCACCGCCGAGTCCCGTCCGCCGGACAGATCCGCGCCGGGGCGCTTGGATCCGGCCACTCGTCGGCCGACCGCGTCGGACAGTGCCCGGCCCAGCGCGTCGGCCGCGCCGGGGAAGTCGAGCGGGGAGCGGTGCTGTTCGTAGAGCCGCACTCGGGCCACGCCGTGCGCGACGTCCAGGGCGTGGCCGGGTTCGAGCCGGTTCACCCCCGCGAACATCGAGCGTCCGGACACCAGTTCGGGCACGTCGGGGCAGGCCAGACGGGCCGCGAACGCCTCGGTGTCCAGGCCGGCCCGGGTCAGGTCGGCAAGCGGGAGCGCGTGCGAGGCATAGACCACGCCGTCGGCCGGCTCGGTGTGGAACACCTGGCGCACGCCCGCGAGATCGCCGAGCACCACCGTGCGCAGGCCGGTACGCAGCACCACGTGGTAACTGCCGGCCCACCCGGTCAGGTGTCGCAACGCGCCGCCTCGGGCGACCGCGAGGCCGACCTCGAGCTCGGCGTCGGTGGCGCCGCACACGCCCAGCACCGCCATCCGCATTCCGCCCCGGCTGACCACCCGGACCTCGTCCGCGGGCCAATTCCCCACCAGCCACAGCGGATCGGAGCCATCCCACAGCGTCCTGGCCCCGGTCGGCCGGGTCACGCTCCGACTCTCCGACGTCCCTGCGAACCAGCGCATCTCGACCCCCTTCGGGTTACGGCCCCGCACAAACCACCATGGATACCGGCCGTACGTGCTCCGACGCTTCCATCGAACCAAGGTTAGGCAAGCCTGAGTAGAGCGCATCCGACGGCGCACGGGGACACACACCCGGCGCATGGTGCCTTTTGACCGTGCCTGTGTACTGACGCGGCGTCAAGTACGTTCTGTCAATGATTGCGAGCCGGACTTGGCGATGGCTTGGTCAAGGGTTGCCTCGGCGGCGGCACGACCGGGAGCGAGCCGTGAAATCGGGTCGCGTGACATCTCGGATTGGCGAATATCTCCCTTACCGCGGATGGCCGGTCCGGTTACGCTGAGGCGGACGGAGGGTTGCCTTTGGGGGCAAACTATGCGCGGCAGTCCCAAGCAGGATCAGTCGGGGCGTTCGAGTCCCGATGACGGGGACCGGGAGGTCCCGGATCCGGGGGTAGTGAGCGGAGGCGTCGGCGCCGGGTCCGACGGCTCCTTCGGCGATTTCCCGGCCGGCGCCGAGCAGGCGCACCACGAGCACCCCGGTACCCTCCGCGCCTCCACCAACCCCCCGGAGCCCGCCGACGGTCGCTCTAGGACCCCGCGCGAGCGCGGACCCAACGACCGGCTCGGTGAGTTGCTCGGCGTCGCCGGGGTCAGCAATGCCGGGCTCGCCCGTCGGGTCAACGACCTGGGCGCCCGGCGCGGTCTCTCCCTCCGCTACGACAAGACCTCCGTGGCCCGCTGGGTGGGCAAGGGGATGACTCCGCAGGGCCCCGTGCCGCACCTGATCGCGGCCGTGCTCGCCGAGCGCCTCGGCCGCCCGGTGCCGCTGGAGGAGATCGGCCTTGACGACAGTCGGCCGGTGGATCCCGATCTCGGCCTGGCCTTCCCACGCGACGTCGGGGAGGCAGTTCGCACCGCCACCGACCTGTGGAGGCACGACCACGTGAATCGACGCGAGTTGCTCGCCGGGACGTTCGCCGTCACCGCGTATGGCACCCCGATGGCCCGCTGGTTGATCACCCCCGCGGACGCCCGCGCCGAGCATCGCGGCGCCGGACCGCACGTGGGACACAGCGATGTGACCAAGTTGCGCGAGGCGGCCGAGGAGGCCCGGCGCTGGGACAGCAAGTACGGCGGCGGCGACTGGCGGGCGTCGATGGTGCCGGAGTGTCTGCGCTGCGACGCGACCCCGCTGCTGCGTGGCAGCTACCACGACGACGTGGGTCGCAGGCTGTTCGGCGCCACCTCCGAACTCTCCCGGCTGGCCGGGTGGATGGCCTTCGACACCGGCCGACACGAGGTCGCGCAGCGCTACTACATCCAGGCCCTGCGGCTGGCCCGCGCGGCGGCGGACGTACCGCTCGGCGGCTACGTGCTCGCGTCGATGAGCCTGCAGGCGACCTACCGCGGCAACCCCGACATCGCGGTCGACCTGGCCCAGGCCGCCATCGAGCGGAACAAGGGCATCGCGACCTCCCGGGTGACCGGCTTCCTGCACCTGGTCGAGGCCCGCGCCCAGGCCCGCGCCGGCGACGCGGCGGGCTGCGGGCGCGCGCTCAACGCGGCCGAGGCGCACCTGGAGCGGGCCCGCCCGGGCGACGCCGACCCGGAATGGATCGACTTCTTCACGTGGGACCGGCTGTGCGCGGACGGCGCCGAGTGCTACCGCGACCTGGGCGTGCCCGAGCGCACCCGGTACTTCACCGTGCAGGCGCTCGCGGGCCTGCGCGGCGAGGCGTACCAGCGTTCGCACGGACTGCGGCTGGCCGTGGGGGCGCAGGCCGAGCTGCGCGCGGGCGAGATCGAGGCGGCATGCGCGACCGGCAGGCAGGCGCTGGAGATCGCCGACCGGGTGCACTCGTCGCGCAACGCGGCCTACCTCAACGATCTGATGATCGGCCTCAAGCCGTACGCCGACGTGCGCGCGGTCAAGGACTTCACCGAACGGGCCGGACTCGTCGGCGGAATCACCGTCTGATCCGCCACCGGATCGTCCTCGGCCCGGCGAACGACCTCGGGAAACACCACAGGCCCGACATTTTCATGTCGGGCCTGTGGTCCAAGTAGCGGGGACAGGATTTGAACCTGCGACCTCTGGGTTATGAGCCCAGCGAGCTACCGAGCTGCTCCACCCCGCGTCGGTAGATCCAACTGTACGCCATCGCGACCGCGCCCACGACCAATTGCCGCGACGACCGGCCGAACCCGAGCGCGGGTGCCCGGCCGAGACGCTCGGGTCGGGGATCGATTTCCCTACGGGAAAAGGCGGTTCGTGTGCGATTCGAACCGGTGGCAGCCCGCCGCGGGCACGATATGGTTCCGGGCCGTAGAGGGGCGGGCCGCCCACCGGGGTGGCCTATATGCGCCGGCGACAGCCGTGGCAGCGGCAGAGCGGGATGTGTCCTGAGATGACCGAGAGATCCGGCTGTCCGTTCGCGGTCCTGTCCGGCCCACGCTTCGAGAGCGACCCGGCCGGGGTGTACCGCGAACTGCGCGAACGGCACGGCCCGGTGGCACCGGTCGTGCTGGACGGCGGCGTGCGGGCGTGGCTGGTCCTGGGGTACGCCGAACTGCTGGCCGTGCTGCGTGATCCGGACCGGTTCTCGCACGACTCGCGGTTGTGGCGCGATCGGAACGAGGGCCTGGTCCCGGCCGACTGGCCGTTGTCACCGATGGTCGAGTATCGCCCGTCGATCCTGTGCACCGACGGCCCCGAGCACCGGCGACGCAGCGCGGCCGTCGGGCACAGCCTGGGCCGGGTCGATCGGCGGGCCCTGCGCGGCGAGATCGAGCACATGGCCGACTCGCTGATCGACACGTTCGTCGCCCGGGGTGAGGCCGACCTGCTCACCGAGTACGCGCAGCGGCTGCCGCTGTTGGCGATGGGCCGAATGGTCGGCATGCCCGCCCCGGACGGACCGCACCTGGTCCGGGCGATCAACGGCATGTTCGACGGCGGCCCGGACGCGCTCGCGCATCAGGTGGTCTTCCACCGGATGATGACCGACCTGGTCGCGGCCAAGCGGATCGCCCCGGGCGCGGACGTCACGTCCTGGATGATCGCGCACCCCGCCGGGCTGACCGATGCCGAGGTGATCGAGGACCTGCTCGTGATCACCCCGACCGAGCCCACCGCCAACTGGATCGGCAACTCGCTGCGCGTCCTGCTGACCGACCACACCCTGCACGCGTCCCTCACCGGCGGCCGCCGCACCACCGACGAGGCGCTCGACGAGGTGCTGTGGCAGGACCCACCGATGCAGAACGCGGCCGGCCGCTGGGCCACCGGGGACACCATGCTCGGCGGCACCCTGATTCGCAGCGGCGACTTCCTGCTGCTGGGCATCGCAGCCGCCAACGCCGACCCCGCGGTCCGCACGGCCGACACCGAACTGGCGGGCAATCGAGCTCACTTGGCCTGGGGCGGCGGCCCGCACATGTGTCCCGCCCAGGACCACGCACGATTGATCGCGAAGACCGCCGTGGACACGCTGCTCGACCGGCTGCCCGACCTGCACCTCGCCGTCCCGCAGGACGCGCTCACCTGGCGCCCCTCCCCGTGGATTCGCGCCCTCGCCACCCTGCCGGTCGCCTTCACCCCCGACGACCCGATCCACGGCGGCGCTCCCTGGCCCGCCCCCTCCACCCGACCGACCCCGACTTCGGAGCCGGCTCCCACACCGCCGACACCGACACCAGAGCCCGCACCGGCACCGGCGCTCGCACCACCGACGCCCGAGCCCGCCCTCGCGCCGGCCGCGGCACCCGCACCGTCCACCGCGTGGTGGTCCCCGGCAAGGTGGCGCCGCGGCCGGTGACGGCGCACACCCTGGGGCAACCCCGTCCCGGGCCCGGGTCGCACACCCTAGGGTGGGTCCGAGGCCGGAGGTGTGCTCATGACGTTGACCTACGACGTGGTGGTGATCGGCGGCGGGATCGTCGGTCTGGCCACCGCGTACGCGCTCACCGAACGCGACCCCGGGCGCACCGTGGCCGTGGTCGAGAAGGAGACCTCCTGGGCGGTCCACCAGACCGGCCGCAACTCGGGGGTGATCCACTCCGGCCTGTACTACCGGCCGGGCAGTCTCAAGGCCCGCTTCGCCGTCGAGGGCGCGCGCCGGATGACTGACTTCTGCGCCCGGCACGACATCGCGCACGAGGTCACCGGCAAGCTCGTGGTAGCCACCAGCGTGCATGAACTCCCGCGCCTGCGGACGTTGTTCGAGCGCGGGCGGGCGAACGGCGTGCCGGTCACCGAGCTGACCACCGAGCAGGTTCGCGAACGCGAGCCGCACGTGTTGTCCGTCGGCGGTCTGCACGTGGCCTCCACCGGCATCGTCGACTACGCCCGGGTCTGCCGCACCCTGGTCGACCTGCTGCACGATCGCGGCGTCGCGCTGCGCACCGGCGCGGGCGTGGTCGACCTCGCCGTACACCCGGACGCGGTGGTCGTGCAGACCCGACTCGGCGAGTTGCGCGGGCGGGTCCTGGTCAACTGCGCGGGGCTGTACAGCGACCGGATCGCCACGCTGGCGGGCGACCCGCCGCCGGTGCGGATCGTGCCCTTCCGCGGCGAATACCACGAGTTGGTGCCCTCGCGACGCGGACTGGTGCGCGGGCTGGTGTACCCGGTGCCCGATCCGGCCTTCCCGTTCCTGGGCGTACACCTGACCCGGGGCATCCACGGTGATGTGCACGTGGGGCCGAACGCGGTCCTGGCGCTGCGTCGCGAGGGCTACTCGTGGTCGCGGATCGCGCCGCGCGAGCTGGCCGCGACCCTGGCCTACCCGGGCATGTGGCACATCGCGCGCCGGCACTGGCGGTACGGCGCGGGCGAGTTGTTGCGCTCGGTGGCCAAGCCCGCGATGGTGCGCGAGGTGCAGCGGCTGCTACCCGAGGTCACCGCGAACGACCTGGTCCGGGCACCGGCGGGAGTGCGTGCGCAGGCGGTCCGCCCGAACGGCGAACTGGTCGACGACTTCCTGATCACCGGCGGACCGCGCACGATCCACGTACTGAACGCGCCCTCGCCCGCCGCGACCGCGTCGCTGCCGATCGGCGACGAGATCGCCGCTCGGGTCGCGGAGCGGTTGGGTGCCCTCGCCGGCCGCTGAGCGACACGGGATCCGCCCATCTACGTCGGCCACCAGGGCTTCCGCACGGTGTGCACGAACCGCAAAGAGGCATTCCCGGCGCCGATGGCCCAGACCACGTTCGACTATCCGCCGACCGAGCCCGGCAACCCGAACAGGCTTCCCGGCCCCGGGGCCGCCGCCGGCGAACCCGGCGAGCAGGCGGCTGGTGCTCGAACCGGCCCTGGACGGCATCGTCACCGTCTGGACGGACCTGCGCTGACGGCCGGCCACCGCGACGCACGGCGGCAGGCTCTTGTGGGACGGCCGCTTCGTCACCACGTTCTACGCCCCAGCCGAGCCGAACGGGCCTCAACGCGCTGGTCGAGTACCAGCCGCTGCGCCTGCACCGCTGCGCGCGGTGTGGATATTCGGCGCCTTCCTGGTCGCTTCGGTGCTGTTCTGGGCGGTGTTTCGACTGCGCCCGACAACGCCGACGGGCCCGCCGGGAGCACCGCCCGTGCCCACCGGATCGACGCTGCCGGGGCTGCCGGGGCCACGGTCGCCGATGCCCGGTGTTCCCCCGACGATCCGCCGACCCCGGGATTCGCCGTAAAATCCTTGTCTTATGTCCCCTCTTCCCGGCGCCTCGACCGTCTCCGGCGTCTCGACCACCGATCGCCCGATCCCTCATCTCGCGACCGTGCGCAGCTTCACCCCGCGGCGGGGCCGGGTCACGCTCGCCCAGCGCGACGCGCTGGATCGGCTGTGGGAACGGTGGGGTTTCGACGTAGCGGACCGTCGGCTCGACCTCGGCGAGTTGTTCGGCGACGACCGCCCGGTGGTGCTGGAGATCGGCTTCGGCATGGGCGAGGCGACGGCGGCGATGGCCGAGGCCGACCCGGGCACCAACGTGCTCGCCATCGACGTGCACACCCCGGGTCAGGGCAGCCTGCTGCACGACGCCGAGCGCCGTGGCCTGACGAACATACGGGTGGCCAACGGCGACGCGATCGAGTTGCTCCGGGACATGTTGCCGCCGGCCTGCCTCGCGGGCATCCGGGTCTTCTTCTCCGACCCGTGGCCCAAGACCCGCCATCACAAGCGCCGGCTGATCCAGCCCGCGTTCGCCGCGCTGGCAGCGTCGCGACTGGTGCCGGGCGGAGTTCTGCACTGCGCGACCGACTGGGCGCACTACGCGGAATGGATGCTCGAAGTGCTCTCCGGCGAGCCCGAACTGGTCAACACTGTCGACGGCTACGTACCCCGGCCGACCTGGCGACCGGTCACGCGCTTCGAACAGCAGGGACTGGACAAGGGCCACGTGGTCGCGGATCTGCTCTTCCGGCGCCGCTGAGCCGGGCGTCGGCCCGAACCCGGTCTCCGCCCACCAAGGCAGCCCCTGGCGACCGCGTCGGCCGGCCGGTACCGACCACGTCACAGCCGACCCGAGAGAGGGGCACCGCGCCACCGCGCGGCGTTATCGTCACCCCATATGGACGCATCGCAAGGACCCGACGCGCCGGCCGGTCCCGTCCCCCCGGACCGGGCCGCGTACGAGTTCGCCCTGTACGAGCCCGGGCCGGTCGAGAAGTCGCGGCTGCGCACGCTCGCGGCGAATCAGACCGCGCGAATAACCGTGCTCGTCACCGCGCTGCTCGGCTGTGCGGTGGCCGTCGCGGTCATGCTCGGCGACACCATCGGCGTACAGGGACTGCTCGTCGGGGCGTTGTTGGCCCTGGTGCCCGCTCCGCTGGTGGTGAGCGCGATCGTGTGGCTGGGCCGGGTCCGGCCGTTGCCGGGGAAGAGCCTGCTCTTCGCGTTCGCGTGGGGTTCGTGCGCCGGCGCGCTCGTGGCGCTGCTCGCGAACAGTTGGTCCTTCGACAAGCTGATGGATCTCAAGGGGGAAGAGGACGCCGAGCTGCTCGGGCTGACCATCGTGGCGCCCGTGGTCGAGGAGTGCGTCAAGGGGCTCGCGGTCCTGCTCCTGTTCCTGACCATCCGGCAGAGCTTCCGCGGCGTCCTGGACGGACTGATCCCGGCGGCGGTCAGCGCGGCGGGCTTCGCGTTCACCGAGAACATCCTGTACTTCGGCCGTGAGTTCGCCGCGAGCGAGGACAGTGGCGACGGTCTGGGCACCACGTGGGGCACCTTCATCGCCCGCGGCATCATGTCGCCGTTCGCCCATCCGCTGTTCACCTCGATGATCGGCATCGGCTTCGGCCTCTCGCTTGCGGCCCGCTCCCGACCGGCGCAGATCCTGCTCCCGCTCGGCGGCTACGTGTGCGCGGTCGGCCTGCACGCGGCCTGGAACGGCTCGGCCACCCAGGGCCTGGCCTTCCTCGGGGTGTACTTCCTGGTCATGATGCCGATCCTGGGCGGGCTCGTCTGGTACGTGGTGATCGTGCGACGCGACCAGTTGCGCGCGGTCGAGGACGAGTTGCCGGGCTACGTCGCGGCGGGCTGGTTCCGACCGCACGAGCCGCTGCTCCTGTCCTCGATGGCCGACCGCTCGCGCGCGTTGCGGACCGCGAAGGCCATGCTCGGCCCGACCGGGGCGGCGCGACTGCGCGCGTATCAGGCGGACGCCACGCTGCTCGCCGAACTGCGCCGGCGCGCGAGCCGCTCGCGCAGAGGTCCGGCCCCGGA
Organism: Embleya sp. NPDC005575; assembly: GCF_040605455.1. Taxonomy (NCBI): domain Bacteria; kingdom Bacillati; phylum Actinomycetota; class Actinomycetes; order Kitasatosporales; family Streptomycetaceae; genus Embleya; species Embleya sp. NPDC005575. The sequence continues at coordinate 29,420 of NZ_JBEXCV010000096.1, forward strand.
GTACCCGGAGCAGGAGCAGGAGCTACTGAACCGGCTATGGGCCGCGAAGCCGATCCTGGGCCGGGTCATCGACCACACGATGCCGTCGCCGAGGTGGCGCTACATCAAGCCGCCGCCCGGGTGGGCGCCGGGGATGCTGCCGTTCGGCCCACCGGGCACTGCGCCGTACGGAACCGCGCCATACGGGGCGCCGACCGGCTGGGGGCCGCCGCCGGGCACGGCACCGTTCGGCCCACCGCCGCCCGGGTGGGTGCCGCCGGGTCGGCATCCGGCCGCGCATCCCGCCTGGGGCGCCCCGCTGCCGTACGGCGCACCCGTGCCGTGGGAGCCGCCCCGGCACGCGGCCAACGGTCCGTGGAGCGACCCGGCCGCGCAGCCCGGCGCACCGTGGGGCCCGCCGGCGGCGGGCGCCGGCGCCGTGCCCGCGCAGCCCGGCCCACTGGGCCCGCCCATGTGGTACGCCCGCCCCGGCGACACCCCGCAGCCGGCGCCGCCCGAGGCGGCGCCCACCGAATCCGGGGAATCGCAGCCGTAGCCGGCCCGGGCCGGCCCGCATGCGACCATGGCCGGGTGCATATCTCGACCACCTACGTTCCGACCGAGGGCGATATCGCGGAGGGCGTGCTCGCCTTTCGGCGCGGCCTCTTCCGGGGCCTGTTCGGGGCCGGGGCGGTGCTCTCGGTGCTGGGCGTCGTCCTGGTGACGAAGGCGTTGCTGTCCGGTACGACCGTGTTGTGGCCGCTCGCGTTCGTCGGTTTCGGTGTCGCGATGCTCGCGCTGCGGTTCTGGGCGCCGATCCAGGCCGCCCGGCAGAACAAGCACATGCACGGAGTTCCGTGTGAGGTCACGCTCACCGACGAGGAGTTCGTGACCACGCTCGGCGGCAGCCGCAGCGCGACCCCGTGGGACACCTTCCGCAAGGTGCGCCGGGTGGACACCCAGTGGATCTTCGAGTTCGGTCCCACCCAGGCGGTGACCATTCCGCACCGGGTCTTCTCGGATGCCGAAAACCTCGAACTGGAGACGTTTATCCACAGCCGGAGCCGGGCAGCCCGCTGATCTTCCACAAGGAAGATCCACATCCTGTGGAAAACTTGTGGGCAAAGGCTTTCGGTGTGACACCTCGCCCGAAATGGTGAGACTCAATGCCGATTCGACCTGATCGGGCGCGTTTATCCGCCCGCCTGCACGTCATCGGCTTTCACCCTTCGGCATTTCCCGCATTCACCACAAAGGCGACCCCTCGCGGGGTCGCCTTCGGGTGTCTTTCGCCGCCCGCCTCCACCACGGGCGGTGTGGATGGGCGCCTGGTCAGTGCGTACGAACCGGCTCTTCCTCGACCGAGGCGGCGGACCCGGCGGCCTGCGCCCGCACGTCCGTTTCCGCCTCCGCCTCCGTCTTCGCCTGCGCCTCGGCCTCGGCCTCGACGGCGACCGGCACCCCGCGCAGCAGGGCGGTGGCGACGATCGCGGCCAGTGTCAGCAGGACCGCGCCGCTCAGGGTGGCGTACTGCATGCCGTGCGTGAAGGCGTGCCGCGCGGTGTCCAGGAGTTGATCGCCGGCCTGGCCCGAGAGCCGCTCGGCGGTCGCACTCGCCGCCGCGAGCGTGTCGTTGGTGGCGTGCGCCGCGTCGGCGGGCACCCCGTCCAGGGTCGCGTCCCGCATGTCCCGCCCATACACCGCGTCCGCGATGCTGCCCAGGATCGCGATGCCCAGCGCCCCGCCCAGTTCGCTGCCGGTCTCCGAGGTGGCCCCCGCCGCACCGGCCCGCTCCGGCGGCGCGGCGGTCAGGATCATCTCGGCGGTGAGCGTGGTCGCGATCAGCACCCCGGCGGCCACCAGCCCCGCACCCGCCAGCACCAGCACCAGCGGCGAGCCCGGCCGGGCCGCACTCATCACCAGGAATCCGGCCACCGCGAGCAGCAGTCCCGCACCGATCAGGTATCCGGGCCGCACCCGCTTGGCCAGGATGCCGGACACGGTGAGCGCGACCATGATGACGGGCATCACCGTCAGCGACCACAGCGCCGCTTCCAACGGCCGCATGCCGAGCACGAGTTGCATGTACTGCGTGTTGAACAGCGCGGAGCCCAGCATCGCGATGCTCGCGATCACGTTGACCGCGATCGAGGCGCTGTAGGCCCGGTTACGGAACAGTTCGAGGTCGATCAGCGGGTTGGCGATGGTGCGCTGGCGGCGGACGAAGAGGCAGCCCACGACCAGGCCGACCACGATGCTGACCAGGTGGAGCGGCGCGACGCCCTCGGCCGCGATCTCCTTGATCCCGTAGATCACGGTGAGCACCGCCACCAGCGAGAGCCCGGCGCTGACCAGGTCCAGCCGACCGGCGGCGGCGTCCTTGAACTCCGGGAGCAGGAACGGGCCGACCGCGAGCAGCAGCACCATCGCGGGCACGTTGAGCAGGAACGCCGAGCCCCACCAGAAGTGCTCGAGCAACAGGCCGCCCGCCACCGGACCGAGGGTGGCACCCGCGGTCAGTGCGGCGGTCCACACCCCGATCGCGGTCCGCCGCTGGGCGGGATCGTGGAACATGTTTCGGATCAGGGCCAGCGTCGAGGGCATCAGCGTGGCCCCGGCCACGCCGAGCAGCGCGCGGGTGGCGATCAGCATCTCGGGGCTGTTCGCGAAGGCCGCGGCCACCGAGGTGGCCCCGAAGGCCGCCGCGCCGATCAGCAACAATCGGCGCCGCCCGATCCGGTCGCCGAGCGCGCCCATGGTGATCAGCAGGCCCGCGAGCAGGAAGCCGTAGACGTCCATCATCCACAACTGCTGCGGAGCCGTGGGTTCGAGGTCCTCGCTGATGAAGGGAAGCGCGAAGTACAGCACGCCCATGTCCATCGACACGAGCAGAAGTGGGAGGAGCAGGACCGTCAGGGCGATCCATTCCTTGCGGCCGGCCTTGGCTGGGGTGGAGGTCATGACAGGAACTGTACGAGCGTGTAAGACACTTGTCTAGGACGTCTGTATAAAAAGTTTGGCGCGGGATCCCGCTCACCGGCGCGGCGGTGCAGTCGGGGGCGGGATCGGCCGAGAGCCCGATGTTGGCGATGGTCGACGCGTTCCCGCTCCCGGCGCAACGGGTAGTCGGGTGCGGTGCGGGGGCACCGACCCCACTCCCGAACGAAGGATGGCGAGATGAGTGACGAGCGGATTCCCGTGGACGAGATCCCCGAGGGCGACCGGCCGCGGATGGACCTGCGCAGTGGCGCCGAGACGCCTGTCGACCCCGAGGACCTGGTGCTCGCGGAGGGCAAGGATCTGACCGAGAAGAACATCGAGGAGGCCCGCCGCCGGCTGGCCGAACTGGGCCCGGCCGCGGTCGAACGCATCGTCCCCTGACCGCCGGCACCCCACGGGGCGCGGCGCCGATCCCGGTGCCGCGCCCCGGCCGCGCTCGCCCGGGCCCGAATCAGCGGCCGGTGCGCCGCCGAGGACGCATCTCGACCGGCCGGACCTGATAGACACCCAGGTCCCGGTCCTGCTGCTCCTCCGCCACCTGGAGCGCGATCAAAATCTCCAGCGCGCTCCACGCCATGCCGAGCATGCCCAGGCCGACGAAGAGCATCGCCCACACCCAGAACCAGGTGTGCGCCCAGACGCCGAGCAGGGCGACCATCGCCGCGACGATGGTCAGCGCCAGGAGCACGCCGGTACGCGCCGCCGCGTTTCTCGCGCCGTCCGGAAGTCTGTCGCGCGCCATGGCCGACCTTCCTGCCGCCGAGTAGGCAGTCTGCCGCCGAGTAACCGGTTGCTCCTCGCCTGCCCCGTCATCCCTCGACGGAACCCGATCCGGCCGGCTCGTCCGGGGATCGATGGAACTCCCGCCACGTCTCCCAGATGGCGGGCACCGTACCCGAGCCGAAGGAGCGCTCCGGCCAGTTCGCCGGCGGCAGTCCCGCGGGGTTCGCGCCGACGTTCGCGCCGTACCACAGGTCGTGCCGACGGCGTGCGAAGTACCACACGCCGTCCCGTCTTTCGTAGACGTCGCGGTACAGGATCGCCTGGTGCAACCAGCGCGGCCCCTCCTGGATCTCGGCCTTGCAATACACGTGTCCGGTCGCGTGCTCCGCGTCCAGCAGGTCGATCACGTGCGTGCCGACATTGAGGATGGTCACCCCGAGCGGAGCCAGCTGGGCCGCGAACAAGGCCCGCAAGGCGGCGCGTCCGTGCTCCTCTCGACTCACCCGCACATCGGGCACGAACAGCCCGCACAGCGCGTCCAGGTCCCGGCTGTCCAGGGCCAGCGCGTAGCGCGCGGCGAGTTGACGGATTTGTTCATGGGCCGGCAGCCGCTGTACGTCGTCCATGAACCGACACCCTGTCAGGCCCCGGGGCGGGGGATCTCCTGCGGGTTGTACACGATCTCCACATACGACCAGCGGCGCCCGCCCGCGTAGTGCAGCACCACGTTGACGTCCAAGCCGCCGGATGGTCCCTCGGCGCGCAACACCGTCGAGACGCGGTTGCTGTCGATGATCCACAGCCGGACCCGGTATCGCCTGAACGGCGAACGCCCGACGCCGTCTCGGATGTACGCGCTCAACGCGTGCCTGCCCTCGACGAAACCGACCACGTGGTCGCGTACGCGCACCTCGTCGGTGAACACCGCGGCGACCGGCGCCCACTCGGTGAATCGGCGCACCCGGGCGCCGACATCGTCGCCGACCGGTCCGCTCCGTGCGAGTGCCGCCGCCTCGTCCCGGGTGCCACCCATCGTGCCTCCCCGCATCGTCCCGGCGAGGGTGGGCGCACGGAGAAATCCGGGCGCTGCCTGCCGCGTCCGGTGCGCGTGATCCTGCCCGCGCCCCGTCGGGAAGTCCAGCCCCCACACGATCGCCGGAACGGAACCCATCGCCGGCTGGTATACGTATTACCGATCGCAACAAGCCGGCCGGGCTCGATGCGAGCACGACACGAAGTGGAAGCGGAGGGGACGCGAGTGATCCGGTACAGGGTCCGGGTGGACTTCTACCAGGACGTCCCACCGGACCGTCCCCCGACGGGGTACGTGGGCTCGTTGCTCTCGGGCGACTTCGCCGGACCGGCTCTGCCGCGCGGCGGCGACTCGATCTCGGCGATCCCGCTGGGCGGCGCGCACATAGGGCCGTGGACCGGCGGTCCGTACATGATGGTCCACCGGGTCGAGCACCACCCGGTTCCCGTGGACGGCGAGGGCCACATAGTCCAGTGGTGGGAGCAGTATCCCCAACCCTCGGTACACGTGGTCGTCAACGCCGAGTGGCCGGACACCGAGGAGTCCGAGCACGAGTTGATGAACCTGTACGAGGAGCAGAGCTGGAGCTCGTTCCCGGCCGGACCGGAGAACCCGTTCCTGCCGGTCGCCGCTGCGCCCGACTTCTAGGACCGCGCTCCGGCCCTTCGTCCGGTGCCTTGTTCCGGCTCGGCGTGGCGGGTTACGCGGGCTTCTTGTAACCCGCCACGCTCACCGACGCCAGGATCTTGTTCAGGTCCGCGTCGTACTCGCGGGACAACCCCGCCGTGGAGAACGAGATCATCGACTGCGGCAGCCACCACAGCTGCGGTTGGAACGAGTCGCCGCTCGTGCAGGTCACGCCGTAGGACGCGTACTCGAACGTCAGGCTGCCCTTGCCGGGGTCGACGTACTTCTTCCCGTCGCTCTTGCTGGTCGGCTCCACCGCGTCGCCGGTCCGGGTCACACAGGTCGGCTTCGCACCGAGGGTCCAGCCCGCCTGATTCTTGAAGTCGACCTTGCGCTCGCTGTTCTTGCCGACCCAGATCCGCAGGCCCGCACGCTCGCACGTGGTGCGCAGCGCGGCGGGCGTCGCGCTCGGCAGCACGCACACCTCGGTGTCGCTGACCTGCATGAGCTCCCACGTGGCCGGCACGGCGAACTTCATCCCCTTGATGTCCTGGGTGAAGGGGCCGCCCTTGCCGGTCAGCCTGGGCGTCTCGGTGGTCGAACTCTTCTTCGCCGCCGGCTTCTTCTTCTCCTCGTCGCCGCCACCACCACGCAGCACGAAAACCGCGCCGACCCCGATCGCCAGGACCGCCGCCACGCCGCCGACCACGACGAGCAGCCGCCTGCGACCGGCGCCGCCGCCGGACCCGCCCTGCCGGGCCGCAGCCCGACCGGTGGGCGGCGGGGTGTGGGCGCCGTGGGCGGTGGGCGCCTGATGCTGATTCGTCGGGTGGCCCTGCCCGGCGGTGCCGTATTGCCCCGAGGGTGCGCCGTACTGGCCGGAGGGCGCCCCGTACTGGCCCGAAGGCGCCCCATACTGCCCTGAGGGCGCTCCGTACTGCCCGGAGGGCTGCGGCGGGACGCCGTGCGCACCCGACGTCGGAGTGTCGCGATACAGCGGCGGTTGCGTCGGGGACGCGCCGTAGGGGTCGTGCGAGGGCCGGCCGGGGCCGACCAGCGGCGGTGTCTGCGGCGGTACGGCCGGTGCGCCGAACGCGGCGGTGCCGCCCGAGCGC
>NZ_JBEXCV010000097.1:0-35736 GCF_040605455.1 Embleya sp. NPDC005575
TCGCGGATGCGAGGATGCATGTATGGCGCAAATCCTGCCGAATGCCACTGGCAGCCAAGCGACTTAACGCCTCAACCTATGCCTAAATCCCCACTAAGGGCTTGAAGACGGTGAATATGTCACGTGTTGGTCACCCGCGCACAGCCCCGGACTTCCCCGGGAGCGAGTAGCAACCCCACGCGGCGGGCGACCACGCTCCCCGGGCAACGCCAAACCCGTTGCACGAGAGGGCACATCCACGCCGCCCTGGGCCGCCGAGTCGAAAAGCCGTGCGATTTTCCGTTATCCCCGTCCGTCCCATCCATCTCCTAGGTGTCGGCACTCACACCCGACACCTGCCGACGAAGGAGAGACACGCATGGGACGCAGGAAAGCGACGCCGCACCGCCGCCGCGGTCGCCGTGGTTGGCTGCTCGTCGCAGCCGCCGTGACAGCCGCCCTCGCCGCGGGCGCCGTCACCGTCGACGCCGCGCTGGACGGCGACCCGCCGGTCGTCGTCGACGCCGCGAGCGCACAGGAGACAGGCCCGGGGGAGATAGGCCCGGCGGCGGGGCCGCTGCACGACGAGGCACCCACACCCGTGGCTGCGGTGCCGAAGAGCGACGTGGGCAAGGGCCTGGTTTACACCGGCCTGGTGCCGTCGGCCAAGGGCGACAAGTGCGTCGGCGTGTTCAAGGTCTCCGAGGCGGGGCTGTGTACGCACGGCCCGGACGAGCCGCCGAAGGGCGTCGACATCCACCAGGACACCAAGCCCGCCGCGGCGCCGGCCGCCGTGCCGGCCGCGCCCACGGTGAGCCAGGACCCGCCGCCGTCCGCCGCCGACCTGCTGAAGGACGGTCTGCCGGTGTTCGACGTGCAGTCCGGCACCGCGCCGGCCTCCGACGTGCCGGCCGCAGGAACGCCCACTTCCCAGGCGACCGCCGCCGCGGGCACCGCGGTGGCCTGCGACGGAGACGGGAGCACCGGCAACCGAGTCCAGGTGCTGTACGTACACGCGCCCGGCAACGATCGTTTCGGCCAGTACCTGCCCTCGTTCAAGAAGTGGGCCGCCGACGCCGACGTCATCTACGACGCCAGCGCCCAGGAGACCGGCGGCACCCGCCACATCCGCTACGTCACCGAGTCCGACTGCTCGGCGGCGATACTGAACGTGGAACTGCCCACGTCCGAGCTGCAGCAGTTCGGCGCCACGACCAGCGCGCTGGCCAAGCAGGGGTTCAACCGCAAGGATCGCAAGTACATGATCTTCGCGGACGCCCAGGTCTACTGCGGCATCGGCACCTTCGCCGGCGACGAGCGCCCGGGCAAGGACAACATGAGCAACTTCGGCCCCTCGTACGGCCGGACCGACAGCGGCTGCTGGGGTGGTTCGACCGCCGCACACGAACTCGGCCACAACCTCGGCGCCGTCAACAACAGCGCGCCGAACACCAGCAAGTCCGGGCACTGCGTCGACGAGTGGGACGTCATGTGCTATTCGGACTCGCCGTACTACCCGAAGATGCAGATCAAGTGCCCCAACCGCGCCGGCGACGAGCGGCTGGACTGCAACCACGACGACTACTACAACACCAACCCGTCCGCGGGCAGCTACCTCACCACCCACTGGAACGTGGCCAACAACCAGTTCTTGATCGCCGCCGGCGGCACCGGCCCCGACCCGACCCACAGCCCGACTCCCACCAAAACCTCGACCGGCACCACGACCTCCACGCCGAGCCCCACCAAGACCTCGACAAACCCCACCTCCACCCCGAGCCCGACCCGGACCGGCGGCCCGACCTCGCCCGAGGTGGCGATCGGCCAGCTCACCCAGAACTCTGTCGTGCTGAGTTGGCGCCAGGTCGCCGACGCGGCCGGCTACGACGTGGTGCTGGACGGCCGAACGCTCGGCACCGTCCGCTCCACCGTGGTCCGACTGGTCAACCTGCGGCCCGGCACCGCCTTCAAGGTCGCCATCGCCGTACGTGACCAGGCCGGCCACGTGGCCAAGCCCGGCCGCGAGGCATCCTTTCGCACCCTGAAGGCCGCCGGACCGGTCGGACCGACCAAGCCCGGCACCAAATACGTGATGGTCAACACCCTGACCGGCCAGGCCGCCGACATGTGGGGCGCCTCGACTTCCGACGGCGCCGTGCTGATCGGCTACCAGCGCCACGGCTACGCCAACCAGCAGTGGCTGTTCGAGGACCAAGGCGACGGCAACCTGCGGGTCCGTTCGGTGCGGTCCGACAAGTGCCTGCAAATCGGCGGCTCGGCCGTGGCCGGCCAATACGTGATGCAGCAGCCGTGCAGCAACGCGGACACCCAGCAGTGGAAGATCACCGCGAGCGGCAGCGGCTACGCGCTCACGGCGAAGAACTCCTCCCTCGTCCTCGGCACCGGCAAGCGCTGGTACTACGGCGGTCGGCTGCTCGAACTCCAGCAGTCGAACGGCCAGACCTACCAAAACTGGGCCATCCAGCCGGTCTCCTGAGGCCGCCCCAAGCAGGCGGTGGGACGGGAATCACCCCCGCCCGTCCCGCCGCCGTCCAAGGAGTCACCACAGATGCGCATCCGTACTTTCGCCGCCGCCGCATCGCTCGCCGCCGCCACCCTCCTGAGCGGCACCGGCCAGGCCGGCGCCCACGGCGACACCATCGTCTTCACGATCACCGAGCTGGGCGACGGGCATACCCGAGCGGTCGCCACCTGGGCGAACGACCACGACCCGGTCACCGACAAGGTGGCCGGCACGCTCAGCGCGCTGGCCGACGACGGCCGGACGATCGGCCCGTGGAAGCTGGAGCCGGTGGGCGACACCCCCGGCACCTTCACGACCCGCCTGGCCCTGCCGCCCGGCCACTGGGCCGTCACCGTGGAGTCCGGCTTCCCCGCCCTCGGCCGCGGCCAAGCGGACCTCACCGTCACGGCGGTGCCGGGCACGGAGCCCAGCCGAAGCGCCGCGGTCGAACCGGTCACCCCCTCCACGGCACCGTCCACGGCAACGTCCATCCAGGAGCCCGCCTCCTCGGCCCCGCCGGCGCGCGCTCCGATCGCCGCCCCGAGCTCCTCGTCGGCCGATTCGGGACCCAGTCGGCTCATCGCCGGTACGGCGATCGTCGCCATCGTGATGGTCGCCGCCGAGCTGCTGCGTCGTCGTCGCCGCCGCGCGGCTCGCTGACCCGAGCCGCCCCGTCCGGCCGCCCGTCCGCCCTGGCCGGGGGTGGAGGGGGTGGGTCCAGTCGCTCTTGGTGTTCGCGCCACGGGATCGAGGCACCTGTGCGGGCTGTGTGCGGAAGGCAGCATGCCGCGCTCGGTGGAGGCGGGCGGCGTGCCCGTCGACCCGCGCCGGCCCGCCGTGCTGAACGCCGTCGCGGCGGCGACAGGTCACGGGGCGGACCTCGACCGGGGCGTCGGCATCGCTCGGTGTTCAGCCGGCGAGCGGAAGGTCGGCCCAGTAGGTGACTCCGTGCGCCAGGCTGTGGGTGCCGTGCGCGCTTGCCAGCAGCGCGACGATCTCGCCGCCGCGGCCGTGTTCTTCCGGTGTGCAGCTCGCCGTCCAGGTGCCCTCGTCGGCCGCGGGGCCGCCGTCGTGGACCTCGATGTGCAGGGTGCCGTTGTCTCCGGCGCGCCGCAGGTGGAGGGCGACGGGGGGCAGGGCGTGTTCGACGGCGTTGGTGACGAGTTCGGAGACGACGAGCAGTGCCCGGTCGGTGGTCTCGTCGTCGATGCCCCACGCGTCGAGGGCGGCGTTGGTGATGCGGCGGGCGGTTCCGACGGACTCGGGACAGTGGGGGAGGATCCAGACGCGGGGCGGCTCGCCGACTCGCGTGCGAGTGGCGGACCGTGGGGAGACCGGGCGGTTCGGGTAGCCGATTGGAACCGTGCCGGCGGCCCGGTGGTTCGAGGTCGCCGCCACCGCGTGGTCGCCCGCGTCGAGCAGGATGTTCATCGCCGGGTGGAGGGCTTTCTCGGCGCGCGCGAAGCGGATGACGTCGTCCGCGCCGGCATGTTCGTACGTCCGGGCGATCACCGCGCGCAGGGCCGGGTCGCCGAACGTCTCGCTGTTGCCCGGGGTCGGGCTCTCGTGGGCGTGGCGGTCGGTGTCGTCGGCCGGCTCGGGCGGTTCGCCGCGTGTCGTGGTCCGGGCATCGGGAGCAGTCAGGTGGTTGCGGGCGGTGAACTCCCGGCGGGAGAAGTACGTTTCCGGGCGGAAGTGGGGCAGCCGGGTCATCGTGGTCGGTCCTTCGCGCTCGGTGCTCTGAGTTCGGCCAGCAGGCCGTAGACGGTGGATCGGGACACGCGCAGGGCCGCAGCGACGACCGGGGCGGCCCGGCGCACCGCGAACACTCGGGCCTCGTCGAGGCGCCCGAGGACGGCCAGGCGGTCCTGGCGGGTCATGCGTTCGACGGGGCGCCCGGTTTCGCGAACATAGCCGCCGATCACGTGCTGGATCCGCTCGGACCAGTCCTGCTCGAACAACGGCTCGGGGCGCTGTACGGTCGGCGCACCGAAGGCGGACAGGACGGCGGCGGCCTGTTCCAGCGGCGTGCGGTCGAGGTTGATGCACAGCACCGCGGACGCCCGGTCCTGCTCGTCCCGCAGGACCGCGCTGACCGAGGACAGTCGGCGGCCGTCCGCGAGGAGCTTCTCGTACGGTCCGTACACGTCCCGCGCCGACGGGTCGAGTTCGTCCAGTTCGCCGAGCAGTGAGGGATCTCCGGGGCCGCGCGGGGTCATGGGGTTCCAGATCCCCAGGACCCGGTCGGTCTCGGGATCGTGCAGGACGACCTCGGCGTATGGGCCGAGCAAGAGCGCGACGGCCCGGCACACCGGGGCCCACATCCGTACTCGAGGGTCGCGACCCTCGTCCACTGCGTTCATGTATGGACTATACGTCCAGATCAGACAATCCGTCCAGATCGGAAGAGGTGCGGGCGGGCAGCGCTCGGCAATCCGCACCGGGTTCCGCGCCGGACATCTGCAATGCGGCACGGCGCCGAGATCGAACGTCCGCTGGACCCGAGGAATCGGACCTGCCCGACCGGCGCCGCCGCAGCGACGCCGCGGTACAAGCGGCCGAGACCTTGGATTGACTTCACGGCGTCTGAACACGAAGCCTGCGCCTCGATCCACTACGCGATCAACGGCACCATCGGCTCCACCTTCATCAGCGGCGCCCGCTCTTTCCCTTCGCCGCCCGCCCGCGACACGACAGGGACGGCTCCGACCGCACGCGTGGCGGAAGCCGTCCCTACGTCGTCCCGGTCCGTCGTGTGTCGGGGCAGTGGAGCGCGGTGACGCGTCCGGCCGACGCTTCGCGCGCGCCGCGTCGACAACCCCCGTGCGAGCGTGCGGGGTTGGGGGTGAGCAGCGCCAGGGCGCCGCTTGCCGCCATATATCGGTGAGCGATATATTGCAGTCATGAAGCCATTGAGAGAGCAGAGCTATCTCATCCTGCTCGCACTGGCCCCCGAGCCGCTGTACGGCTACGGGATCATCACCGCCGTCCGTGAACTCTCCGACGAGAGGGTCAGGTTGGGCGCAGGCACCCTGTACGGCGCGCTGGACCGGCTCACCAATGACGGCCTGCTCGTGCTCGACCACGAGGAGGTCGTCGACGGCCGATTCCGCCGCTACTACAAGCTGACCGGCGAAGGCCGCGAAGCCCTCACCGCAGAAACCCAACGATTGGCACAGCTCGCCCAGCGGGCCGCACGCCGCCTCGGCACCCCTCCCTTCGCATTCAACCCGGCGGGATGATGAACGATTCGTACGAGAGCCGCAGCCGCGCGCTTCTGCGCGCCTACCCACCCCGCTACCGGATCGTCCGGGAGGCCGAACTCCTCGGCACCCTGCTCGACGCCGCCCCACTCGGCGCGACGCGCCCGTCGATACGCGACGCATGGGACGTCATCCGCGGCGGTCTGACGACCCGGCTGCGTGATCGGCCGCCGCTGCACCGCCGGCTCGCCTACCGCCTGTTCGGCGTGCCCGTCCCGCACCGATACCGCATGTGGGTCCGCGACGACGCTCTCGGCCGCTTCTTCTTCGTCCGCAACAACCTCGGCAGCCATCTGATCACGAGCGGCGTCTTCCTGCCCGGGATGATCGTGTACGGACCCCACTTCACCCCTCTTCCGCCGTCCGCTCCCATGCGGTGGGCCTTTCTCACCGTATTCGTACTGGCAATCTTCAACCCCCTGTACGCCAAGTCCGTCCGCACCCGGACGCTGCACAAACACGGCTTCGCCGCCGACGGAACCGACCCGACGTCGAGCCCACGGCCCGGCCACCCGGTCCAGCCATGACCTTCACCCACGCGCCGGCGCGAGCATCGGAACAGCCGGTGCCGTAGCCGTCCCTTCTTGAACGTCGGAAGTCCTGTGCCCGCCATGACGGGTACAGGACTTCCTGGGCTTGATTCGCTTTGGCGGACACCTTGGGTGAGGACTACGCGCCCTCGAAAGGATGTCCATCATGGAGAGCCTGGGGACGAAGAAGCCGCGCCCTCGCAGTTCGTTCACGTCGGAGTTCGAGGCCGAGTTCGTCGAACTGTGCCTGCGCGGCGACCGTTTGGTCGGTCAGGTCGCGAAGGATTTCGACCTGGCGGAGACCGCGGTGCGCGACTGAGCGATGCGGGCCGAGATCGACGCGGGGGAGCGCGATAAACACACAGTGGGACGGCCTTCCGGTCGCCGATCCCGGCAGCTGTTTTTGCGCGTGGGCGGTCGATGGGCGGCCGGTGGCCGGGCGCGATGCCACGCTCGCAGCCGTGGCCGGCCTCTCGCGTGTCCCGGGGGCGTGTGGTCCGGAAAACGCGGGCTCCGGCCCGGATGCGCCGGATGGCTTGACGCGCCCGGCACAGTCACTGACTGTGTGTCATTCGTGAACTGTCCCACGACCTTGCCCCGACGCACCCGCGTGGCCTTGTTGTCGGTCGGCGGGTCGGCTGCTTCGCGGCCGAAGGGCGGTCAGAGCATCGGAGTTGCATGACCCTGTCGTTCTCGCGGTTCGTGTGGGAGCACGCCCTCGCGACGCAGCCGCATCCGTCTCCGGGGCTTGTTCTCGTCGCCGGGGGTGTGGCCTTGACCTGTGTGGTGCATCGGTTGGCATGGTCCACCTTGCGGTGCTACTCGGTGATGGCACACGAGGCGGGCCACGTCCTCGCCGCGCTCCTGTGCGGACATCGCGTCGTCGCTGTCCGCTTGGAGGTCGACAACTCGGGAACCACGTCTCATCGAGGCAAGGGCCGCATTCGCCGACTCCTGATCTCGGCGGCCGGCTATCCGGCACCCTCGTTGGCGGGAATCGGTGGTGCGGCTCTTCTGCGCGCGGGGCACGTCACGGCGTCGCTGTGGGGCGTGACCGCTCTGATGCTCCTGCTGTTGACGACGATTCGTAACGTGTTCGGCGTGGTGATCATCCTCCTCGCGTCCGGTGTCCTGGCTGCGGTGTCGTGGCAGGGCCGGGTGGAAGTACAGGCTTTCGCCGCGTACGTCGTCGTCTGGTTCCTGCTGATTGCCGCGGTACGGCACGTTGTCGAGCTGCTACGACGCCACCTGAGGGGCAACTCCTCGTCCGACGCGGCGAACCTGGCAACCTCCACCGGAATACCGTGGCCAGTGTGGGTGGCGGCCTTCGGCCTGGTTTCGATCGCCATGGCCTGGCTGGGCGCCACCTGGCTGCTCGATGGCGGGGACGTGTTCACGACCTGGGCTCCGCTGCTGCCGCCCCGCTAGGTAGCCACAGATGCGCGACCTCGATTCTCGGTTGGGGGCTGCAAGAGATGTGCGCATGGCCGTCTCCGCCGTCGCCGCGAACAAGCCGAACAGGACGCGCCCGGGGTCGGTGGGATCGTGGGCAGCGGCCCGGCGAGCATTTCGAGCACCTGGCCGTGCGCGGTCAAGTGGTTTGCCAAGGCTGACAGTTCTGCCGCGTCCGGCCGGTCGCCGCCGCCGGGCCCAGCGTTCGCGCCACGGTCGGGGTTCCTGCCGGTGTTCCTGCCGGTGTTCAGGAGTGGGCGGCAGCCGGCGAGGATTGGCCGATGGGGTAGCCGTTGACGGCGGCGGGTTTGGGTGCGGCGAGGTGTCCGTGGACGGCGAAGTAGACGCGGTTTATGACGAGTCCGTCTTCGAAGGCGGTGTCGTCGGTGCGATCCGGCCGTGCGGGCCCGTCGTTGGTCGCCGACCCATTGTCAGAGCGGGTAGGACGTCCCGGTCCTCGACCTTCGGGTCAGGTGAGCAGTAGTCGGCACCATGTGTCGGCGAGCCATTGTTCGAACCGTTCGGGTGGCCAGCGCCGGTCCTCGACCAACAGGCAGTAGAACTCGGGCGAGTTGGTGGCCCGGATGACGTCGGCCACCTCGTCCGGGTCCAGTCCATGGCGCAGTTGTCCGGTCGCGGCCAGGTCGCGGGCGAGCAGTCGCATGTTGTCCGCGCGGCGTCGGGTGATGTCCTGCCAGGCCCGGGCGACTTCGGGGGGTCCGGTGCGGGCGACGCGCAGCAGCGGTGCCAGCCGGGCGTGCATCTCCCGGATGGCCCGCGCGTAGCGGCGAAGAGTGTGGGCGGCGTCCGCGAATCGTCGGCTCCCGAAGGCATCGACCCCTCACGCGCCCAGTGCTTGTTCGGTCCAGATGCATTTGCCGGTGAGGGTGTAGCGAGTGCCCCATCGCTGGGCCATGGCGGCGATGAGTTGGAGGCCACGGCCACCTTCGTCCGTCGCACGGGCATGTCGGATATGAGGCGTGGTCAGACTGCCGTCGGTGACCTCGCAGATGAGGGTGCGGCTGCGCAGCAGGCGCAGCTGGATCGGACCCGTTGCGTGGCGGATGACATTGCCGACGAGCTCGCTGACGATGAGTTCGGTGGCCATCTCCAGTTCCGCGTCCAAACACCAGATCCGGAACTGCTCATGGACATGGTGCCGGGCTTGGCCCGCGGCCGTGGGGTCTTCGGGGAGATCCCAGGCGGCGATGTCGCTGGGCGGGAGGGAACGGGCGTGGGCGATGAGGAGGGCGGTGTCGTCAGTGGTGCGGCGGTGTGCCGGGAGCAGGGCTGTGGTCACGGCATCGCACAGCCGGTCGGGTTCCCCGGCCACCCCATCGCGGTCGGCGAGGGCGGCGGTGATGGTCTCGGTGAGGTGACGCAGGCCCTCGTCGATGTTGTGCCCCGGGGTCTCCACGAGACCGTCGGTGTAGAGAACGAGGAAGCTGCCGTCGAGCAGGGGGACATCGTGGACGCCGAAGGGCGGGGCGGCGATCCCGAGTGGCGGGTCGGGATCGAATGTCAGCAGGGACACGATGCCGTCGGGGCGGGCGACCACGGGCGGGAGATGGCCGGCGTTGGCATAGGTGAGGATCTGGGTGGTCGGGTCGTAGACGCCGTACAGGCAGGTGACGAAGGACTCCTCCCCGAGTTCGCCGACGATGTCGTTGAGCCGGGCGAGGACGTCGTCCGGCGGCAGTTCGAGGTCGGAGAGGGTACGCACGGCGGTGCGCAAGCGGCCCATGGTGGCGGCCTCGGGCATGCCATGGCCCATGACGTCGCCGATGACCAGGGCCACACGGTCGGCGGACAGCGCAATGATGTCGTACCAATCGCCACCGACGTCTGCACCATGTCCGGCAGGCAGGTAGCGGGCGGCGGCAGTGATCGCGGGAAGCGGGGGCAGGACACGGGGCAGGAGGGCACGCTGGAGGTCACGGGCGCGAGTCGTGGCCACGTCGTACTGGCGGGCCCGCTCCAGCGTGTGGGCGAGCTGGCCGCTGAACACGGTCAGCAGGGTCCGTTCGTCCTCGGTGAGATGTCGCGGCTGGTCGAAGGAGACGACGGCGACACCGATCTCGCGGCCCGAGACGATCAACGGAAGCAAGGCCCACGCCTTCTTCCCTCCGGCAACCGGGAAGTCCGCCGGCCGCCCGGGATAGCGAGCGGTGAGGTCGTCGGGTGATTCGATGAACATCAGTGCGCGGGTACGCAGAACCTCTCCCAGAGGTGTGGCGGCGACGACCGGCATGCCGTGGAGGCGGTCGAGGAGCGCCGGCGGGTAGCCGACGCAGCCGACGAGGTCCAGTCGGTCGTTTTCCAGGGCGAGAATGACCAGTCCGGTGGCGTGGAGAGGAGGAAGGACGCTCTCGGCTACGGCGGCGGTCACGTCCCGGGTGGTAGCCGCCTCGGAGAGCGCGCGGGTCAGCCGGGCTATGAAGGCGGCGCGCTCGGCGGCGGCGCGCTCGGCAGCGGCGCCCTCCGCCTCGCGGAGGCGTCTTTCGGTGACATCCGTGATGTAGAGGGTGAGTCCATCGGCGACGGGGACCAGTCGTAGGTGATACCAGCGATCGGTGCCCGGCCACGGCACCTCGAACCCGTCGGGCACCCCCGCGGTGGCGGCTCGGCGGGAGCGCTCCTCCAGCCAGGGCACCTTCCGGACGATGGCGACGTCCCAGAGCGATCGTCCCACCAGGTCGCGCGGCCGGCCGAACAGACGCTCGGCGGCCACGTTGACGAATCCGATCCGCCCGTCGCGGTCCACGGACAGGAAGCCATCACTCATGTGTGCCAGGGCACGCCCCACCGATTCCAGCGCGGCATGGGTCTCCGTGGTGTACGACATGGTGCCGACCAGACGGGTCGGCTCGCTGCCTTGGCGCGAGACCGCCCGGCCGCGGAAGCGCACCCAGGCATACGTCCCGTCCGAACGGCGGACCCGGTACTCGCTATCCGCTCGGCCACGGGTCCTGAGTGCTTGTTCGACGTCTCCCATCACCCAGGGGAGGTCATCGGGATGGACGTAGTCGTCAAAGGTCGCGAGCCGCCCGTCGAATGTCTCTCGCTCGATGCCGATGGCGTCGAGCAACCGCTCGTCGAGGACAACCTCGTTCGCATGCACGTCGAATTCGAACTTGAATTCGGTTGAGGTCTCACCGGGTCCCTGTCCGGGGGCGCGGTCCGGTGGCGTCCCCAGCAAAGCGCGGGACACGCCGTCCGGCGTGGGAGGGGCCAGGCGCAGCCGTTCCGCCGCCCACCGGGCCACCTCCTCGAGAAACGTTTGTTGCTCAGCGGAGGGTGCGCCGGCCACCGGTAGCAGCACTGACAGCACGCCGAGCGGTCCGTCCGGTCCGGACAGCGGTACGGCCGCCATTGCGGAGCGCGCCGAGAGGTCTGCGGCGGGCGACGGGTGAGGCGGATCCGATGGGTTGCGTGCCGGGCAGTTCGCGGTGGACTCGTAGGCGAATTCGCCGGTCCGGAAGGCTCGCGCCGGAGCCACCGAATCGGTGATGCGGATGTCCTCCCAGTTACGGGTGACAGCTCGGGGTAGTCCACCGCTCGCGACCAAGTGCAAGCCCTGAGAGGCGCTCGCGCTCAGGTGTCCCATGGCGCCGAACCCACCGAGCGCTGCGGTCGCGTGCTGCGCCGCAGCCGTCAATACGTCGGTGTCCGTCGCTTGGTTGTCCAAAGCCGCAAGCAGGCACAACCTGTCGGTACGCGCCTTCTCCGCCCTACTTCCCCGGCTCGTGGGGCTGGCAAGGTCCACCGTCGGTCCCGCCTCTCCGTCGGATCCGTGTACGGCTCGGCCCCCTGTGCGTCGATATCATCTCTTCTTATATATAAAATATCACATTCAAGTTTATGTATTTATTTGGAGATATTTGTTTGTGCTTCTGAGGGCGGCCATCGCGCGTGCCTTCGGCCACCGTGCCATGGCCCATGGCTTCCTCGCACCGCCGCCCGGGGCATGATCGGCCGGGACGGCCCCGACCCTCAACTGTCGGGCGGCTCCCGATCTTTGCCGAGCGGAGTGGGGAATGAAGCGCAGGCCTGGCCGATTTCGGGGTTGTGGCTTGCATTTCGTGATGGTCTCTTTCGATCATCGGCCCGAGTGGGTGGCTGAGCGAAGGTGACCATCGCGCTATATGTGCCGGAGGCCGACTTCCACTTCTCCGGCGGGGACGTGGGCCTTCGCCCGGCCGCGGGTTGAGTACGGTGTCACGGCTGCGGTGCCGACCGGGACGCGGCGGGCGTCGCAGGGCACGGGGCATCCGGTGGCCGGACCCGGGCGGGGCGCGCTGCGCGAATGCCCCGCCCGGTCGTTCGGCTGCCTGCGCGCGGAGGCAGCGCGGCTCAGAAGCCGAAGACCGCCGTGCGAACGTCGGCCATGGCGTGCAGGGTGTGCTTGCTGCCCATCCGGCCCCACCCGGTCCGCCGGCCACCCGCGCCGCCGAACGGCATATTGGCGTCCCAGTAGCAGGTGCTGTCGTTGACGATGACCTGACCGACGGCCATCTCCTCGAAGAACCGGAAGGCCGTGCCCATGTCCTTCGTGAACACCGCACCCTGCAAGCCGAGTTCGTCGTCGTTGGCGATGCGCAGGAGGTCGTCGTCGTCGACGCCGGTGATGATCGGCACCACTGGGCCGAAAGACTCCTCGCGGGAGACCAGGCTGTCGACCGGGACGTCGTCGATCACGGTGAACTCGTAGTACAGGTCGGTCGGCATGCCCGCCCGCCGCCCGCCGCCGGTGAGGACCTTGGCGCCGCGTGCGCGGGCGTCGGCCACGTGGCGGTCCATCTTGGCGGCGACGCCCTCGTTGTTGAGCGGCCCGAGGTTGACGGCCGGATCGAACGGGTCGCCGAGGACGACGACCTCGGCGGCGCGCAGCACGGCCGCTACGAAGCCGTCGTGCACGTCGCGGTGGACGAGCACCCGCTCGGTCGCGCAACAGACCTGACCGGCGAGGAAGTGCGCGCCGTATACGGCGGCCTTCGCCGCGGCGTCGAGGTCGGCGTCCGCCAGGACGATCAGGGGACCATTGCCGGAGCACTCCATGATGGAGCGCTTGAGCCCGGCCGCGGCCTGGATGCGCTCGCCGGTGGTCGACGATCCGATGAAGCCGATCGCGTCGATGCCCGGGTGGCGCACCAGCGCCTCGCCGATCGTGCCGTCACCGGGCAGGACGCTGACCAGGCCGTCGGGCAGCCCGGCCGCGACGAATGCCTCCATCGCCTTGAGCACGCTGAGCGGGGTGTTGGACGGCGGCTTGACGACCAGCGCGTTGCCCATCGCCAAGCCCGGTGCGACGAACTCCACCACCGAGTGCAGCGGGAAGTTCCACGGCGTGATGATCCCCCACGTGCCGACCGGCCGGTACGTGGTGAACATCCGCTTGTTCGCGAACAGCGACGGCATCGTCTCGCCGTACACGCGGGTCGCGTCGTCCGCCTGGAGGCGGAACAGCAGCGCGGTCTCCTCCATGTCGACGAGTGCCTCGCTGAGCGGCTTGCCCTGCTCCATGACTGTCAGGTAGGCCAACTCCTCGACACGCTTGTGGAGTTCGTCGGCGATCCGATGGCACACCGCGGCGCGTTCCCACACCGTGAGCCGCGCCCACTTCGCCTGCGCCTCGTTGGCGGCGCGCACGGCTTCGTCCAAGTCGGCGGTCGACGGCACCGGGACGGTCCCGACGAGTTCGCCGGTGGCCGGGCTGTGAACTTCATAGGTGCCGGGTCCGGTTCCGTCCACGAAGGCGCCGGCGATGAAAAGCTGGTGGTGGGTCATCTTTCCCTCTCGATGTGCATGGTCGAAACATTCGTTCTGTCGACGCCGAACGACGGGGAAGTCCTTCGCCGTCACCGAGCCGACGAGCACTGAGCCGGCGCCTTCGACCCGGCAGGCGGTTCACACGATGGACGTGGCCGGCATCCTGACGATGCCGTCGCGGGCCGGGGTGGTCGGGAGGGCTGAGGAACCGGGAGTGCGCGAGTGCATGTCCATCCCTCATCTCGGGGGTGGGAACGCGTGGCCCTGGACGGGTAGTTGGCGTGCGGCGGAACGCGTACGGCAGCGAAACGGTTCAGGAGAAACCGAGTTGGTGATGCGCTCGACCTGTGGCGACCGAGTATGGCCGGCTCCCGTTATAGATGCGCGAATTCACCAATGTCAATGCCTCTGACTGCTGATTCAGCAGGAACTGTCCCGCACAGTTGCGCATTCGCTTGTGAATCCGATTGGTTTCTGCTCTCAGGTGTTCCTGGGTCTCTCCCGGCAGGAGGGGTCGCGCCGCCCCCGGCGTGCAGGGTTCGGATGCCCGGGGCGACCGGTCTTTCGTCGCCGACACGGGTGGGCGCCTCCTCCTCGGCTGCCGGCGGTATCGCCGCGATCTTCCCCATTTCCCGATGACAGGCTCCGTCAAGGGTTGGCGTCGTGGGCGCGCGTACCTAACATATGGACGAAACATGAGCACTACTCATATTTAAGGGCTCCGTATGATCATCCACCACTCCGCGGCCCGCCTCTGGCTGCTGAGCACGCCCGGCACCTCCTATGCCTTCCGGTTGGACGACGACGACGTCCCCCGACACGTGCACTGGGGTCGGCCGCTGACCCTTGAGCAGGCCCTCGTGATCGCGGCCGACTTGCCCGCAGAGGATCCCGGCGGCGACGACCCCGGCGGCGAGGAGTACGCGGTCGAGGGCGGCCTGCGGTTCGGGGCGCCGTCGCTGACAGTCCGGTTCGACGACGGCGTCCGCGGCTTCGAGTGGCGGTTCGTCTCGCACACGGCCGAGGACGACCGGCTCACGCTCTCCTTCGCCGACCGCGTCCGCTCCCTCGGTCTCGACCTGCACTACCGGATCCGGGACGGCCATGACCAGATCGAACGCTGGGCCGTCCTCACCGCGGACGAGCCCGTGGACGTCCTGCGGTTCGACTCCGCCGCCTGGACGCTGCCCGCCCGCGACGACTACCGGGTCAGCCATGTGGTGGGGGAGTGGGGCCGGGAGTTCCAGCTCCGGCGCGATCGGGTGCCCGTCGGGGAGACCGTATTCACCAGCCGCCTCGGCATCACAGGACAGCACGCCGGCCCCTGGCTGATGCTCGACGCGCACGACGCCGCGGAGGAGCACGGTGAGGTCTGGAGCGCGGCCCTGGCCTGGAGCGGCAGCCGGCGGATCACCCTGCGCCGCGACCCCTACGGCCGCACCTCCTGGACCGGCGGCTTCGGCCACGAGGGTTTGGTCTGGAAACTGGTCCCCGGCGAGAGCCTGGAGACCCCTGTCTTCACCGGTCTCTACGCCCCCGACGGTTTCGGCGGCACCAGCCGCCGCTGGCACGCCTACACGGAACGCCAGGTGCTGCCCGCCCGTCCGGCCGAACGCCCGCTGATCTTCAACTCGTGGGAGGCCACCGAGTTCGACATCACCGAGAAGCAGCAGACCGAGCTGGCCGAGCTCGCCGCCGGTATCGGCGTCGAGGTCTTCGTGGTGGACGACGCCTGGTTCGGCGCCCGCACCAGTGACATGGCCGGGCTCGGCGACTGGTGGCCCAACCCGGACCGCTTCCCGGACGGTCTGGGTCCGCTCGCCGACCACGTCCGCGCGCTGGGCATGGGCTTCGGCCTGTGGGTCGAGCCCGAGGCGGTCAACCCCGACAGCGACCTGTTCCGAGCGCACCCCGACTGGATCCTTTGCCAGGACGGCCGCTCCCGCACCCTAGGCCGTAACCAGCACGTGCTGAACTTCGCCCGCCGCGACGTCCGTGAATGGGCGGTCGAATGGCTGGTCGGGACCGTCACCGAGCTGGACATCGCCTTCCTCAAGTGGGACATGAACCGGTCCTTCAGCGAGGCCGGGCAACCCGGGGCCGCCGATCCCGACCGGGTCTGGATCGAACACACGCGCGGCGTCTACGAGGTGATGGACCGGCTGCGCGCCGCCCGTCCCGGCCTGTACCTGGAGTCGTGCGCGGGCGGCGGCGGCCGGGCCGACCTGGGCGTGCTGGCCCGCGCCGACCAGGTCTGGACGTCCGACAACACCGACGCCGCCGACCGGGTCGCGATCCAGCACGGACACTGTCAGCTGCTGCCCGCTCGGACCATGGGCGCCTGGGTCACCGACAGTCCGAACAGCTTCTCCGCCCGCCCGACCTCGATCCGGTACCGCTTCCACGTCTCGATGGCCGGGGCGATGGGCATCGGCGGCGACCTGCGGACCTGGAGCGAGGAGGATCTGGCCTGGTCCCGAACGCTGGTCGAGCAGTACAAGCGGATCCGGCCCGTGGTGCACGGCGGCGTCCAGTACCGCCTGGCGCACCACGCCGTGCAGTACCTCACCGAGGACGAGGTCGTCGTCTTCCAGTTCCAGCCGTCCGCGCTCAACCGCTCGGTCGCCCGTACCCGGCTCAAGGGCCTCGATCCCGATGCCCGCTACCGGGACGAGAGCACCGGCACCGTGCATGAAGGCGCCGTCCTGCTCGGCCATGGCCTCCCGCCGCTGCTGTCCTTCGACTGGACGAGCGAACTCGTCCACCTCCGGAGAGTGCCCCGATGACCCTCGCCCCCGTACGGCCCGATGCCCTCGCCGAGCCGACCCGCAAGGTCGGCCCCGGCTGGGTCGTCCTGTACGTCCTGGCCAACGTCGGGATGTACGTCCCGATGCAGGTGCCGACCACGTTCCTGATGCCCGACCAGATCGCCCGAATCGACCCGGCGGGAAAGGTCGACAGCTACGCCTGGGTCAGCATGATGGGCGCGATCTCGGGAATCGTCATCGCGCCGCTGGCCGGCGCGCTCTGCGACCGCACCACCGGCCGGTTCGGCCGCCGCCGGCCGTGGATGATCGCGGGCTCGCTGGTGTGCATGGCGGCGCTGGTCTACACCGGCCTGCAAACGACGGTCGTCGGGGTCGCGCTCGGCTCTCTCGCGCTGTCGTCCGGCTTCATGATCATCGGTGCCGGGCTCGCCCCGCTGGTCCCCGACCGGGTCCCGGTCGCGCAACGCGGCGTGGTGCTGGGCTGGGCCACGGTCCCGCAGGCGGGCGGCATGATCGCGGGCGGGCTGATGCTGGGTCTCGTCGCCGGGTTTTCCGCGCAGTACGCGCTGATGGCCGCGTTCCCGCTGCTGATCGTGCTGTTCGCGGTCGTCATGAAGGACCCGCCGCTGCCCGGCGGCCACCGCGAGCCGTTCTCGCTGCGCACCTTCCTGGATGGCTACCGGATCAGCCCGCGCGAGCATCCCGACTTCGTCTGGGCGATGGGCTCCCGGTTCATCATGGGCCTGGGCTACGGCCTCGGCACGCTTTACATGCCGTACTTCCTGGACGACGTCCTGCACTACGAGCAGCTCTTCCCCGGCCAGTCCACCGACGATGGCCTGCTCATCGTGATCGGCGTCAACTGCCTGGCCACGATCTCGACGGTCGTCCTCAGCGGCTGGCTCTCCGACAAACTGGGTAAACGCCGCATAATGGTCTTTCTTGGCGGTCTCACGATGGCCGTCGCCGCCATCCCGCTCGCCCTGTCGCCCACGTGGACCATGACGCTGGTCGCGGCCGTGATCCTGGGCTTGGGCTACGGCGTGTACCTGGCCGTCGATACCGCCCTGGTCACCGAAGTGCTCCCGGCCTCGGCGGACCGGGGCAAGGACATGGCCCTGGCCAATCTGATGGCGTCCCTGCCGTACGTGCTGGTTCCCCCGATCGCCTCGGTCGTGCTCGGCCAACTGGGGGGCTACCGCTCGTTGTTCCTGTGCTCCGCGGCCATGTCCGCGCTGGGCGGGGTACTGGTTTGGAAGGTCACGAGCGTTCGCTAGCCACGTGCCGCCGAAAGAAGTCCGGTTTCGCGCAGGAGGTTCCGTGCACGAGTCGGAGCAGTCGTTCGTGTCTTGTGCGGCGAAGCCCGTCGGTCACCCACCCGTTGTCAGTGACCGGATTTGGTCGTTCAGATAGCTGTCAAGAACTCGTTTGCACTCGGCGATCAGCCGGGGGTCGCCCTGAGGATCGGTACGGAAGGCCAGTTTCAGCACGCTGTCCGCGCACTCCAGAGCCACTCGGACGACGATCTCCAGTTCGGTGTCGTCCCGGACCCCGGTCAGGGCCGCGGTCAGCCCGCGCAGCCGTCCGGCGACCGCGGCGTTGTTGTCCAGGGCCGGATCGAGGGTGTGGTCCCGGCCCTCCGCGCCGAAGTCGACCACGCCGAAACCGGTGATCGTCCGGCGCATGGTGACGAACTCGTCGACGGTCACCTCCACGATGCCCGAGACGTCTTCCGGCTTCTCGTGCTCCAGCCGGGCCGAGACCCGTTCGAGGAAGGCGTCCAGGTTGCGGGCGGCGAGTGCGCCGATCAGCCCCTCCTTGTCGGAGAAGAACTGGTACAGGGTGCCGATGGGCACCTCGGCTCTGCGGGCCACCTCCTTGGTGGTCAGCGCGATGTAGCCGACCTCGTCCAGGAGTTCGGCGCAGGCGTCCAACAGCCGTTTGAGACGTTCGGCGCTGCGCTTCTGGACGGGCCGGCGGCGCATCGTGCCCGCGGTGCGATCTTGATTCACGCTTCCATCATCCCATCAACGAGAAATAACATGAGCCGTACTCATGTTCTAGGAGGTTGCACATGGCGCTGGACCATCTGCCCGCGGACTTCATCTGGGGCGCCTCGACGGCGTCCTACCAGATCGAGGGTGCCACCAAGGAGGACGGCCGCGGCCCGTCGGTGTGGGACACCTTCACCGCCCGCCCCGGCGCGATCCGCGACGGGCACACCGGTGACGTGGCCTGCGACCACTACCACCGGTACGAGGAAGACCTCGCGCTGATGGCCGAGGCGGGCCTCACCGGATACCGCTTCTCGATCGCCTGGCCCCGGATCCGGCCGACCGGCAACGGCGAGGTCAATCCCCGGGGCCTGGACTTCTACGACCGCCTGGTCGACGGCCTGCTCGCGCGCGGCGTGGAGCCCCTCCCGACCCTGTTCCACTGGGACCTCCCGCAGGGCCTCGAGGACGACGGCGGCTGGCTGAACCGCGACACCGCGCACCGCTTCGCCGAGTATTCGGCCACCGTTGCCGACAGGCTGGGCGACCGCGTCCAAAAGTGGATCACGCTCAACGAGCCGTTCATCCATATGGTCTGGGGCTACGGCCTCGGCACCCACGCGCCGGGCCGTACCCTGTTCCTCGATTGCCTGCCGGTCGCCCACCACCAACTGCTCGGCCACGGCTTGGCGCTGAGGGAACTGCGCGAACGCGGCCTTCAGGTGATGATCGCCAATAACTGCACCCCGGTCTGGCCCGCCTCGGACGCCCCCGCCGACCGCGCCGCCGCGCAGGCCTACGACAACCTGCACAACCGCCTGTTCAACGACCCGATCCTCACGGGCACATACCCCGACCTGTCGGCCTACGGTGCGGACTCCACCCTCGGTGGTTCCGTCCGGGACGGCGATCTCGAACTCATCTCGGCCCCGCTGGACGGGCTCGGCATCAACTACTACAACCCGACCCGGATCCAGGCTCCGACGTCCGAGGGCCTGCCGTTCGAAGAGGCTCCCATCGAGGGCTACCGCCGCACCGCCTTCGACTGGCCCGTCGTCCCCGACGGCCTGCGCGAACTGCTCGTCGGCCTCAAGGAACGCTACCCCACGCTCCCGCCGGTCTACATCACGGAGAACGGCTGCTCGGTCGAGGACGTCGTCACCGCGGACGGCACCGTCCCCGACCTCGACCGTATCGACTACCTGGACACCCATCTCCGGGCCGTCGACGCCGCCGTGGCCCAAGGCGTGGACGTGCGCGGCTACTTCACCTGGACCCTGATGGACAACTTCGAATGGGCCGAGGGCTTCCACCAGCGCTTCGGCCTCGTCCACGTCGACCACGACACCCAGGTCCGCACCCCGAAGGCGTCCTTCGCCTGGTATCGCGACCTCATCCGCGCCCGGCGCGGCTGAGCCGCCCGCCGAGCTCGCGCAGACACCGTGCGAGCTCCGGCCGGTCCCGGACGTCGAACTCGCGCCCGAGCCGGATCGGCAGAAACCTCGCACGCCAACGGCCCGATGGGCGAGAGTCCGCCCCGCAGCGGCAGTTCTGCCAGGGGGCCTTTCGGGCCGGGCGAACCCCCTCCACCGGCGAAGCGCCCGTCCCTCCTGCGCTGTGGGAGGGGCGGCGCCCGGACGGGCGCAGGCGAGGGCGGATATCACGGATGCCTCGGCGGGGACGTCCGCCGGCAGTTCGGGGCTCGCGAGGCTGCCCAACTCCTGTGCGCCCAGGAGGTCGCGGCGGCACTCGTCGACAAACTACGCGAAGTCGACCCGTTTCCCCGGGTACACGGCGTCGGCATCGGCGTACCCGGACCCGTCAGCTTCCGCGAGGGCATGCCGGTGATCCCGCCGATCATGCCCGGGTGGGACCGATTCCCGATCAGGGACGTCGTCGGCCGCCGGCTCGGCTGCCCCGTGCTCGTCGACAACGACGTGAACATCATGGCCCTGGGCGAACTGCATTCCGGCGTGGCCCGATCCATCGACGACTTCCTCCTCATCAAGATCGGCACCGGCATCGGCTGCGGCATCGTCGTCGGCGGTGAGATCTACCGGGGCGTCTCCGGCAGCGCCGGCGACATCGGTCACATTCGACTCGACGACACCGGCCCGATGTGCGTCTGCGGCAACGCCGGTTGCCTGGAGGCGTACTTCTCGGGCGCGGCACTCGCCCGCGAGGCGCGGGCAGCCGCCGATTCGGGCACATCACCGTTCCTCGTCCACCGTCTGGCGGACAACGGAACGCTCACCGGTCGTGACGTCGCCGACGCCGCCGCGGCCGGAGACCCGGCGGCGGTGGCCATCGTCCGGGAAGGCGGCATGCGCGTGGGCCGGGTGATCGCGGCGCTCGTCAGCTTCTTCAATCCGGGGCTGCTCATCATCGGCGGCGGCGTGGCCGGGCTCGGTCACCCGCTGCTCGCCGAGATCCGCAGCGTCGTCTATCGCCAGTCGTTGCCCCTCGCGACCGGCAACCTGCCCATCGTCTTGTCCGAACTCGGCGGCACCGCAGGGGTCATCGGCGCAGCCCGACTCATCAGCGACCACGTGCTGACGGCCCACTGAGCCACGGATGCGGCCGGCCGGCCGGGCGTGTGCGTGCCGAACTCCGCGTGTACACGCGGCCGATAGGCGTCAGGCGCCCCGCGGCGGGGGAGGGTCCAGCAGGTGCGTGGGGACGCGCGGCCACGGCGGCGCTCGCGTCCACGGTCACGGCGGTGCGCATCGCGGGGGGAGCACCGCGGATATTCAGCACGGCGGGTACTCAGCACGGCGGGTACTCGGTACGGCAGTTGCTCCGGACGGCACGTACGTCGCACTTGGACGGCAGCAAGGGACAGGGAGAGTCGATGCCTCGATCGATCGCGTTGTTCGCCGGATGGAGAAGGGATCCCTCGCTCGGCAAGGCGCCTCGGCCCGGCGGCCACCGGGCGACCGATGTCGTTCGCGGTGCGGCAGGCCGCGTTGTCGGGTGGTGCCCGTGAAGTCGGCCGATCGGACCGGCGTGTGGTTGGTGGGCGCCCGCGGCTCGGTGGCCGTGACCACGATGAGCGGGGCGCTCGCGGTCGGTGCCGGTGACGCCCCGCCACTGGGCTGCGTGACGGCCACCGAGCCATTCGAGCGGTGCGCGCTGCCCGCTTTCGCCGACCTGGTGTTCGGTGGTCACGACATCCTCGGTGTACCGCTGAGCGACCGCGCCGCGCGACTCGCCGCCGACGGAGTGTTGCCGCCCGGCCTGCCGGATCTGATCGCGGCCGGACTCGGCAAGGTGGATGCCCGGCTGCGTCCGGGTGTCACCGCCGACGACCCGCGTCCACAGGACGAGCAGATCGCCGCCCTGACCGGTGATCTGACGGAGTTTCGGGAAACGTACGAACTCGCCCGCGTGGTCGTGGTCAATCTCGCGTCCACCGAACCCGTCACGGCTCCACACCCGGCGCACGCCTGCGCCGCGACGCTGCGGGACGCGCTCGCCGCGGGTGAGGACGTCCTGCCCCCCAGCGCGCGCTACGCGTGGGCCGCCGCCCACGCCGGCTGCGCCTTCGTCGACTTCACCCCGTCTGCGGGCGCCCGAATACCGGGTGTGGCCGAGGCGTTCACCTCGTACGGGGTGCCCTTCGCGGGCAGCGACGGCAAGACGGGGGAAACCCTTCTCAAGACCGTCCTCGCCCCGATGTTCGCGCAGCGCGCCCTGCGCGTCACATCGTGGTCGGGGACGAACCTGCTCGGCGGCGGGGA
Source organism: Embleya sp. NPDC005575 (assembly GCF_040605455.1). Lineage (NCBI taxonomy): Bacteria > Bacillati > Actinomycetota > Actinomycetes > Kitasatosporales > Streptomycetaceae > Embleya > Embleya sp. NPDC005575. Next base: position 22,020 of record NZ_JBEXCV010000097.1, read on the forward strand.
CGGCGAGACGCTGTCCCGGCCCGAGCGGGCCGCCGCCAAGATCGACTCCAAGGATCGGGCGCTGCGTTCGCTGCTCGGACACCCGGTGGGCGGAGGAGTCCACATCCACAACGTCCCGGAACTGGGCGAGTGGAAGACCGCCTGGGACCACGTGACGTTCGAGGGCTTCCTCGGAACGCGGATGAACCTGCAATTCACCTGGACCGGCTGTGACTCGGCGCTTGCCGCGCCGCTCGTCCTGGACCTCGCGCGACTCTCGGCGCGCGCCCTCGACGTGGGCTGTGCGGGGCCGCTGCGCGCGCTTGCCTTCTACTTCAAGGACCCGGTGGGAACGGACGTCCACGCGCTCTCGGCACAATACGACGCCCTCGTGTCCTGGGCGCACGAACGCCTGACGGCAAGTCAGGAGGTCGTGGGTGAGGAGTGAGGGCGAACCCTTGCAAAGCGCGGACGCCTCGGGCGCGGATGGGCCGAATCCGAATCCGAATCCGCATCCGGGCGTGGGACGTGGGCGATGGCGGGCGTTCGCGGAGCTGGTCCGGGTCCCGGCCGCGCTGAGCGTCCCGGGCGACGTCCTCGTGGGCGCGGCCGCGTCGGGAGGGCTGCTCCGAGGTCGGGAGGCGGCGCTGCCGGTGGCGTCGGTGTGCCTGTACTGGGCCGGCATGGCGCTGAACGACTACGCCGACCGGGATCTCGACGCCAAGGAACGGCCCGACCGGCCGATCCCCTCGGGCCGGATCAGTCCCGACGAGGCGCTGGCCACGGCCGCGGGTCTGACGGCCGCCGGGATGACCATCGGCGCCTGGGCGGGCGGTCGCCGGCGACTTCCGGCGGTCCTCGGCCTCGCCGGGGCGGTGTGGACCTATGACCTGGTCCTGAAGGGCACACCGGCTGCCCCCATGGGCATGGCACTCGCCCGCGGCCTGGACGTGATGGTCGGCGCACGACCCGGGCGAGCGGGCGGACTCACGTATGCCGCCGGGTACGCGGGCGTCGTGGCCCTGCACACGTACGGCGTGACCGCGCTCAGCCGTCACGAAGAACACGGCACGACTGCGGGCCCGCCGGTCGTGGCCCTGGCAACGGCTGTGGCAACCACGGTCGCGGCGGGGGTTGTGGGACGCGGCCGGCCGGCGGGATGGAGCACCCGGGGTCGCCTGGGCAGCCGAGGAGGTGCGGGATGGGACCGGGTGGGGGAGTCGGTATCCGGTGCGGGGCTCGTGAGCTATCTGGCCGCCTACGGCCGGCCGTTGGTACGGGCGATCGCCGATCCTCGGGCGGGCAGGATCCGCGCGGCCGTCGGCGGTGGTGTGCTCGCCCTGTTGCCCCTCCAGGCCGCAGTGCTGTCCCGGCTCGGCCGACCACGTGCCGCGCTCGTCCTGTCCGCCGCGTGGCCGGGCGCCCGAGCACTCGCGCGGGTCGTGTCGCCGACATGAGGGCCGCGCTCGACGCGCCCGCGCTTTCCGGTCGCGCGCCGCCGGGCGTTTCCCACCTCTCGGCAGCGCGCGTTCCCCGTATTTCTCGTATTCCTCGCATTTCTCGTATACATCGCACTTCACGCACTTCACGCACTTGTCGAACTTCTCGCGCTTCTCGCACTGGAGGTGACGTTTTCGTGAGGCTCGCCTACGGCACCAACGGCTTCGCCGATCATCGGATCGGCGACGTACTCTCGATCCTGGCCGACCTCGGCTATGACGGTGTCGCACTGACGCTCGACCACCACCACCTCGATCCGTACGCCGACGACCTGTCCACACGCGTCGCGGATGTGGCCACACGGCTCGACCGACTCGGGCTCGCCGTCGTCGTCGAGACCGGCGCCCGCTACGTTCTCGACCCCTGGCGCAAGCATCGACCGACCCTGCTGTGCGCCGACGACGCCGAACGCCGGGTGGACCTGTTGGAACGCGCCGTCCGGATCGCGGCCGAACTCGGGGCATCCGTCGTGTCGTTCTGGAGCGGCACCGCCCCCGACGACACCGATCCCGCAGTCTGCTGGAATCGTCTCGTATCCGGCTGCGCGCGCGTTCTGGCCGAAGCGGACATCCGAGGTGTCACACTCGGTTTCGAGCCCGAACCCGGAATGCTCGTCGACACGCTCGACCGCTACGACGAACTGTGGCGGCGCCTCGGCCGGCCCGAACACCTGGGCCCGACCCTCGACATCGGGCATTGCCGCTGCCTGGAACCGCTGCCCGTGCCCGACTGCGTGCGGCGCGTCGGGTCGCGCCTGGTCAACGTCCAGATCGAGGACATGCGACGTGGCGTCCACGAGCACCTGGAATTCGGTCAGGGCGAGATCGACTTCCCCCCGGTCGTGGCGGCGTTGACCGAGGTCGGCTACGACGGGCTCGTCGGCGTCGAACTCCCACGCCACAGCCACGCGGCCACCGAGACCGCCCGGCGATCGATCGACTTCCTACGTGCTGCCGAGAAGGAGGCCGAGGGTGCCTGACCATCAAACGGTCGAAGCGCAAGCGGCGATACCGGGTTCCCCGCCGGCGCCGCCCGGGCAGGGGGCGCCCGCAGGAGGGCCACCCGATCCCGACATTGCCGAGTTGCGCGTCGTCTTCGCCCGCGCGGTCGGGCCCGATCGGCGCGACTGGCCCGTCGAAGCGGCGGCGGAACCCGTCCACCTGGCCACCGCGTTCGCGTCCGCCGGGCGGCTCTGCGGCCGGGCACCGCTCGCCGAACTCCCGGGCTGGACCTGTGACGACGCGGCTCGGGTGCTGCTTCTGTACGCCGTGTCCGCGGCGGCCGTACGCGAATCCGAAGTGCACGCGGACGACGGCCGCACCCACCCGGCGAGAGGTGACCTGCCGGCGCTCGTGCGCTCTCTGTACGAGCGAGGCGACGCCCGGGAGCGACGGGCGATACTCCGCGCTCTGCCCTACCTGCCGCGTTCGCCGCACCCGCCCGGGCCGAACGCGCGAACCCGCCCCGACGACCCGCACGCGCACCTGTCCCGCCTCCTCGTCGAGGACGCGCTGCGCACCAACGACCACCACCTCGTCGCCGCCGCGATGGGCCCGTGCGGGTACCGGGCGCTCGCAGCCGAGGCATGGCGCCACGGCGTCCTCAAGTGCGTCTTCCTCGGCCTGCCGCTGGGCCCGACCGTCACCGGGCTCGACGACCGCGCGGACACCGAACTCGCCCGCATGCTGGCCGACTTCGCCCGCGAGCGAGTCGCAGCCGGGCGCCCGGTCCCCGCCGATATCGCCCCCATCACCTCCCGCTTCACGTCGACGACCGAGGAGTACTGATCCGATGCGTATCTTCGACCCGCACATCCACATGACCTCCCGGACCACCGACGACTACCGCTCCCTGCGCGACGCAGGCGTGCTCGCGCTCGTGGAACCGGCGTTCTGGCTCGGCCAACCGCGGACCGCCGTCTCGACGTTCACGGACTACTTCGACGCGCTCCTTGGGTGGGAGCGCTTCCGGGCCGCCCAGTACGACATCGAGCACCACTGCACGATCGCGCTCAACCCGAAGGAGGCCAACGACCCGCGCTGCACACCCGTACTCGACGTGCTGCCGGGCTACCTCGCCAAGGATCGCGTCGTCGCCGTCGGTGAGATCGGCTTCGATTCGATGACCGACGCCGAGGAACACGCGTTCAGGCACCAACTGGCCCTCGCCGTCGAGTTCGACCTGCCCGCCCTCGTGCACACCCCGCACCGGGACAAGGCCGCCGGCGTCCGCCACACCCTCGACCTCGTCCGTGACAGCGGCATCGACCCGGGCCGCGTCCTGGTCGACCACCTCAACGAGACCACCGTCGAGCTGGTCGCCGATACCGGTTGTTGGATGGGTTTCTCCGTCTATCCCGACACCAAGATGACCCCCGAACGCACCGTCGACGTCCTGCGCGACCTCGGTACGGAACGCGTGGTGGTCAACTCGGCGGCGGACTGGGGCCACAGCGACCCGCTGTCCACCCTCCACACCGGGCGGGCCATGCTCGCCGCAGGTTGGCGCGAGGACGACGTCGACCTCGTCCTGTGGCGCAACCCCGTCGCGTTCTACGCCCAGAGCGGCCGCCTCGAACTGCCCACCGAATCCCTTGACTTCGCAGCGGATCCGACCGATCCGACGTCCCTGAAGGACCCGACGCCCCCGAGGCGGGACCCGACGCGCTTACCCGGCCCGAGTGCCACCTTCGAGGGCAACTCCATCCTGCGCGGGGCTCGCGCATGAGGTTCCGTCACCCGGACGGCACCCTCGTGCACACCGCCTACTGCACCAACGTCCACGCCGCCGAAGATTTGGCCGGCGTTCTCCAGCAACTCACCGTCTACTGCGAGCCGATCCGTGAGCGCCTCGACGTCGCCACGCTGGGCGTCGGCCTGTGGCTCGCGCGTCCGGTCGCGACCGCTCTCGTCGAGGACCCCGCGGCCGTCGACCGGCTCCGCCGCGCACTCGCGGAACACGGCCTCGAAGTGGTCACCCTCAACGCGTTTCCGTACGCGGGGTTTCATCACGAGGTCGTCAAGAAGGCCGTGTACAGCCCCGATTGGGCCGATCCCGCGCGCCTGGAGTACACGCTCGACTGTGCCCGACTCCTCGCCCGCCTACTTCCCGACGACGCCGCGCGCGGAAGCGTTTCCACGCTCCCGCTCGCGTGGCGCGAGCCCTGGCCGGTCGAGCGCGCGGACGCCGCACGCCGCGCACTCGACGACCTGGCCGCGGGCCTCGAACGGATCGAAGCCGATCACGGGCGCCGCGTCCGGGTCGGCCTCGAACCCGAACCCGGCTGTGTCCTGGAGAGCACCGACCAAGCGGCGGCGGCACTGCGCGGCACCGATCCCGACCGGATCGGCGTCTGCTTCGACACCTGCCATCTGGCCGTCGGATTCGAGGATCCCGCCGCCGCGCTGGACAGGTTGGCCGCTGCCGCGATCCCCGTTGTCAAGGCGCAGGCGGCGTGTGCCCTGCACGCCGAGGACCCGCACACGCAGGCGACCGCGGAAGCCCTGCGCGCCTACGCCGAACCGCGCTTCCTCCACCAGACCCGTGAGGTGAGGGCGACCGCGCACGAGAACCCGCTCGCCGTCGACGACCTGTCGGACGCCCTCGCCGGCGGCCTGCCCGGCCTACGGCCGTGGCGCATCCACTACCACCTGCCCCTGCACGGCGTCCCGCCCGCCCCGCTCACCGCCACCCACGACGTGCTCGACCGGGCGATCGAGGGCCTGTTCGGCGGCCCCGTCGCGCGCACCGATCACGTCGAAGTCGAGACGTATACGTGGCCCGTCCTCGACCGCGACGGGCCACCCGCACGGGACACCCTCGTCGCGGGCATCACCGCCGAACTCGACCGGCTCCGCGCCGGCTTGCTCGATCTGGGCCTGAAGTCGGCCGACCAGGAAGGAATCTGATGCCCCGCCTGCTCGTTCTCGACGTCGTCGGACTCACCCCCCGCCTGATCGCCGACATGCCCAACCTGCGCGCCCTCGCCGATGTCGGATTCCAGGCCCGCCTGGACACGGTGCTCCCGGCCGTCACGTGCTCCGTGCAATCCACCTTCCTCACCGGGTCCCTCCCGCGCGAACACGGAATCGTCGGCAACGGCTGGTACTTCCGCGACCTCGGCGAGGTCTTCCTGTGGCGCCAGCACAACCGCCTGGTGCACGGCGAGAAGATTTGGGAGGCCGCCCGTCGGGAGCGACCCGGCTACACGGTGGCCAACATGGGCTGGTGGTATGCCATGGGCGCCGACGTCGACTGGACGCTGACGCCCCGTCCGATCTACTACTCCGACGGCCGCAAGGAGCCCGACTGCTACACCGATCCGCCCGAACTGCACGACGAACTCACGGCAGCCCTCGGCACGTTCCCACTCTTCGACTACTGGGGGCCGACGGCCTCGATCCGCTCGTCCCAATGGATCGTCGACGCCACGCGGCATGTCCTGACACGGTACGGGCCCGACCTCACCCTCGCCTACCTCCCGCATCTGGACTACGACCTCCAGCGCTACGGTCCCGACTCACCCCAAGCGCGCGAGGCCGCGCGTGCCATGGACACGGCGGTGGGGCCGCTGCTTCGGTACGCCCGCGACCACGCGTATACCGTCGTCGTGCTCAGCGAGTACGGCATCACCCGCGCGAGCCGGCCCGTCGACATCAATCGCATGCTGCGCGGTGAGGGCCTGTTGCGGGTGCATACCCAGGCCGGCATGGAATACCTGGATCCGTGGACCTCCCGCGCGTTCGCCGTGGCCGACCACCAGATCGCCCACGTGTACGTGCCCGATCCCGCCGACCATGCGCATGTGGCCGCTCTGCTCGCCAAGCTGCCGGGCGTGGCCGAGGTCCTGGACGAGGACGGCCGACACGAACACGGGCTCGACCACGAGCGCGCGGGCGACCTCGTTGCGATCGCCGACCCGGAGGCCTGGTTCACCTACTACTACTGGCTCGACGATGCGCACGCCCCCGACTTCGCCCGTCAGGTCGAGATCCACCGCAAACCCGGCTACGACCCGGCGGAACTGTTCTGGGACCCGAGCGACCGCGCGGTCAAGGTCAAGGCGGGCATCGCGCTCGCCCGCAAGAAGCTCGGCCTGCGCTATCGCATGTCGGTCGTCCCGCTCGACCCGTCGCCCGTGCGTGGCACCCATGGACGGCTGCCCGCCGACCCGGACGACGGCCCGATCCTGCTGTGCGACGACCCGGCGGCCCGGTGGCACCTTCCCGGCGCGTCGTCGATACACGCCACGGAGGTAAAGCGTTTCCTGCTCGACCTCGGCGCGGACCGAAAGCCCGCGTGAAAACCTCGCCCTACCCGCCGGCGGCGGGTAGGGCGAGGTGGTGGGGGTGGCGCCACGGCGACCACAACGTCACGGCTCACGGCGTCAGTTGCTCGAACCGTCGCCGAAGGCCGCGTCGAAGGATGCCTCGGGCGGACGAATGTCGTTGAGGCGGCGAACGAAGCCGAGCGCCTCGGGCGCACCGAGGAGCCGGTCCATGCCGGCGTCCTCCCACTCGACCGAGATCGGCCCGTCGTAGCCGATGGCGTTCAGAGCGCGGAAGCAGTCCTCCCAAGGCACATCGCCGTGGCCGGTGGAGACGAAGTCCCAACCGCGTCGCGGATCCGCCCACGGCAGGTGAGAGGACAATCGTCCGCGGCGACCATCGCCGCACCGAACGCGGGTGTCCTTGCAGTCGACATGGTAGATACGGTCGCGGACGAAGAGAACAAAGCTCAGTCCAAGGCGCTGGGTGAGGGGTGGACGTGATGTGCGGCGCCGATGTCACAGCGCGCGGTGGCTCGGTACGGGCGTGGTGGTCGACGATCGCCGGCAACCGCCGTGAGATGGCAGCCTTTCGCGTTTGCGGTGGATCACCGACAGCGAAGCACCAACACGACTACCTCGGCGTGGTCCTCACCCGGTAGGTGATCTTGGCGTCCGCGATGTCCCCACCGTTGCGGGCGGTGATGGTGAACTTGCTGGTGCCCTTGGCGCGGGGCACGCCCGTGATGCCGCCGGTGTCCTTGTTGAGGGTGAGTCCGGAGGGAAGACTGCCGGATGTGACTTCGTAACGGACCGTCTGCGGCGTGCTCGAGGTCACCTTGAACGCGTACAGGACATCGAGCCGGGCATCGGGCGGCTCGGGTGTGACGAAGCCCGGCGTCGGCGCCTCGACCCGCTGCGGCTCACCGATCGGCTGACCGGACGAGTCCAGCTGCTGCAGCGACCATTGCTGATGCGGCGTCACCTCGGTCAAGTGCCAGTACGTGTTCGGGTCGCCCAACTGCTTCTTCTGTTCGACCGTGAACGCGCCGACGCCGCGGGCGGACTCCCACGTCTTGACCGCTTGCAGCAACGCGGCGGTGTTCGCTCCGGATGCGAGACTTCCCACGCTGGTCTCGAAGTTGATGCCGGCGTTCAGGGACGCCGCGCGCGCCATGGTGACTTCGATCTTCTGAAGGCTGTCGTTGCCGGAGAACCCCTGCTGCCCCATCATTGCGGGCAGACAGTTGACGCGGTAGAACGTGTTGCTGCGGAGGATCTGGGCGTAGTCCGTCCTGCCGATCTCGCCCCAACTGGCCCGGGACTGGGCGTCCCAGGTGTTGGACGAGAGATTGCTGCATTCGGTGACGAACTCCTGGGAGGCGAGCTGCCGGTGGACGCCGTTGACCAGATGAGCGAAGCCGTAGCCGCCCCAGCCCGTGTAGCCCGCCGATTCCAACCCGTCGTAGGACGTGGCCCGGATGCCGGTGTCGTTGTAGGCGGTGGCCAGCCGGGTGGCTATCTCGTCGATGATCGGCAGGCCGCCCATCGCGCCGCCGTAGCCGTTCTGGATGAGCCGGCTGACCCGGGTGCCGGCCGGACAGGACTGCGCGGTCGATCCCCACTGGGCCCGCGCCAGGTTGCCCACCCGCCACTCGGTGTCGCCGACCTTGGTGACGGTGCCGTAGGTGATGAACTCGTCGCCGATCCTCAGCCGTTGGCCGTCGACGCCGGGTCCCAGTGGGCGGTCGGAGTCCACGTACAGCGTGGTGTCGGACGAGCCGAGCGGCCGGGTCAGTCCGACACTTCCTCCCACGGACAGCCGCGCGTCGGCCGGGGCCTTCACATACGGATCGTGGGCGTCGATGAAGTTGGACAGGGTGTGCACGCCGACCTCGATGCCCTCCTTCGCGGCAGCGGCCACCAACTGGGCCGCTGCCGCGTCGGATCCGCCGAACGCGCCGTTGAACCGGTAGTGCCCGTGCGACACCCAGGGCCCGTCGCCGGCGATGGCGTAGATGTTCCTGACCCCGGCCTGCCGGGCGTACCGGCCGGCAGCGGTGACGTTGCTCGTATCGAGATCGTGGACCCAGAAGTGGGACTGCGAAGTGCGCTGGGCCGCCTTCTGCCACTGGCCGTCGAGGGTCGGGTAGGCCTGGCCGTGCTCCTGGGCGATCTGACTCAGCACGGTGAGCGACAGATCCGGCGCACTGCCGAACAGCGCGATCTTCGACCCGACGATCCGACCTTCCGGCCCGGGCAGCGGTCCGAGCGGGATCTCGTACCCATTGGTGCGCTGCCGGACCCGTTCCCGGCTGTAGTCGTAGGTGGTGGCGCGCAGCACGCTGCCCCACTTCGTCTTCGCCGCGACATTGCTCGCCAGCCACTCGTCCTTCTCGCCGGTCTGCAGGCCGTACGGATTCCAGACGAGGTCCGGGCCGAACCCGTAGGCGAGGTGCTCGTTCGGCCACCCGCCCACGGTCTTGTCGTTGAGCGGGCGAACCCCCACGACGACATCGTTGTCGCCGACCATACCGACGGTCTCACCGATCGTCTGGGTGATCTTCGTCGGCAGCGGCCCCCAGAGCAATGTCTGCACATCAACACCCGGGGCCGCGGTCAAGCCGGTCACCTCGAGTGTGGAGTATGTCGGAAAACTGACGACCTTGACTTCGATCGTCACCTTCTCGCCGGCGAACACCAGCACTCGCCGGTCACGCGGCGAGACCCTCACCTTGGTAGGAACCTCTTGTCGGCCATCGGCCACCACACTGACCAGCGGCACCGAAATGCCGGCCGCCAGATGGTCGGTGCCGCTGCGCAGATCCATCAGGCTGTTCACCCGACCACAGCCGTCGATGCCCACCGACAGGAAGCCCGCGATGATCCGATGCGACTGGGACGCCCCATCAGTGGTTGCCTGCACCGCCTGAGCGGGGGAGGCCGTAAGCCCCATCGTCCCCACCGTTGCGATCGAACTCAGGCCACTGACGATCAGAAATTGGCGCCTGTCCATATTTCCTCCTCGGTGAAGCGAATCTCGACGAAGCGTGTATGTGCTGATCGTTCGTGCCGGAACTGCATGGGGTCGAAGTCCCGCGCCGAGGGACGACAGAGGGTGTCCCCCACATAGTTCGTACTCTTCGAAGGAGTACGAGCAGACGAGAAGCGTCCAGCCGACGCTCCCGCAGCTACGTGAAATACCTTGACTCTTCCAGGAAGATGCCCAGCGCAAGTGCGATCCAGCGTGCAGCCGACCGACGAGCGAGTCAAGACTTAGTTCGGATCTATCTGAGTTCGGGTGTAGCCGCTTCGCCGAGGTCCGAGACCGGTCGGCCGGCGGCCGCGAGCGCCACATCTCTGTTCCGGGAGAGATGCGGCGAGGCCGCACAGCAGTCGGTGCGCGCTGCCGGGGCGCGACGACGCGGGCGTTCGAGCGGGCGTTCGCGTGGATCGGTGCCGGTTCGGCGCCGCCAGCCAAACTCCAACCCACCCCGATGTATCGCATCTATGAGGCATAGATGATGGGATAGTTGAGTCTTATCCCTTGACACTGTCGCGGGCGGACTTCGATACTCGAAGGCCTTCGGACTCAGAGCGCTTTCGGTCGGTCGCCACCGGGCGCAGGAGGACTCTCAGAAGAGTCGGAACCATGGGACGGATGTGGCGGACGGTTGGGATCGGGCCCCATCTCGGCATCGTAACGACACAGACATCGGCACACCACCGCCTCCGACATCGACGGGCAGAGGAAGAGACACATGACAAGCAACGCGAAACTCCTGGGGGCCGCAGCCCTCGCCGGTGCGCTCGTACTGACCGGATGCACGGCCGGTAGCACCAGTGGGAATGCGTCATCGGGCGACAAGCGCACCCTGACCTTCCTCACCTTCGAAACACCCAACCTCGACGCGAGATATTGGGATGCGGCGATAGCCCGTGCCTCGGCGAAGGTACCCGGGGTGACCATCAAGAAGCTCGTGGCACCCAGCTCCGACCGCACCGGGTACGCGAAGCAGTTGGACAGTACGGGCCAGTTCCCGGACATCATGATCGGCCTGAACCCTGCCGGATTCGCCCAGGCCGGCAAGTTGGCGGAATGGTCGGACACCGACCTCGCGAAGTACGCCCAGCCCCGTGCCAACACGTACGGCGGGAAAGTCTACCAACTGCCCTATGCCACCCAGACGACGCTCGTCTACTACAACAAGAGCGATTTCGCCGAAGCCGGTATCGATGCCCCGCCTCGTACCTACGCCGAGCTTCTCGACGACAGTGCCAAGTTGAAGGCGAAGGGAAAGAATCCGTTCGTGGTCGGCGGTGGCGGCAAGGACTCCTGGGCCGACATGTTCCCGTTGATATGCACCGTGGCCGGTGAGGTCTACAAGGAGACGCCGGACTGGCTTGCACAACGCACCGCGGGCAAAGTCAAGTTCACCGACAAGGCTTTCGTGGCGGCCGCCCAAAAGGTCGCCGATCTGGCGGGCAAGGGCTACATCGACCGGGCGGGGCTGTCACGCTCCTACGCGGACACCGAGCAGGCCTTCCGCGACGGCAAGGGCGCGATGTACCCGATGGGCAGCTGGTTCTCCGCCTCCGCCGACACGAAGAAGCCGAGCTTCGACACGGGTGTGTTCGCGTGGCCCACCGACCAGGGATCGTCGGCGCTTCCGAGCGCCACGGGCGGCGGGATGACGGTGAGCTCCAAGGCGCCCGACGTGGAACTCGCCAAGAAGTGGGCGAAGGCTTTCATGGAAGACGAGGAGAACCTCAACGCCGGCGTCAAGGCCGACGGGCTCATCATCGACATCAAGGGCTACACGGCTCCGAACGACATGGGACCTGTCTACAAGGAGACCGTGGCGGCGTATCGGCAGGCCCAGACGGCCCATGGAATCGTCAACTCGTTCTCCCAGGAGACCGGCGACGGTTCCTTGCCGCCGGGTCTGGCCGACAAGGCCGCGGCAGGCGTTCAGGACCTCCTCAGTGGTCGCATGACAGCCTCGCAATTCGGTACCTACATGGATGAGCAATGGGACAAGGCCACTCGGTAATGCGTATCCGTACCCTCACCCGTCCGGCACGTTTCCCTGCCACGCTCGAAGATTCGGGCATGGCAGGTGAGGGGCCGCCGACCACTGTGCCGAAGCGGCCGGCGCATCGGTCCCGGGGGGCGCGCTCGCGAGACCGACTGAGCCGCTTCACCCTCTTCGCGGCGCCGGGTCTGCTGGTCTACCTGGCTCTTGTGCTCGTGCCCGTCTGCATCACGATCGGCTACAGCTTCACCAACAAGAACCCTTTCAATCCACCGACCCGGTGGGTGGGCACGGACAACCTGACGAGCCTGGCCTCGGACGACGAATTCCTCACAGCGCTGGGGAACACCGTCCTCGTCACCGTGATCGTGACCATCGCCACGAACGCGGGTGGGCTTGCGATCGCCCTGCTCCTCGATCGACGCGGTTGGCTGTACAACATGCTCCGCAGCGTGTTCTTCGTCCCGGTCGTGCTCAGCGCTGTGGTGGTCAGCGTCATCTGGCAGGCGATTCTCGTCGACGACGGCCTGCTCAATTCCATGCTGCGTCAACTGGGGACAAGTGATCCGCCGGGATGGCTCTCCGACCCGGATCTCGCCCTCTACACGGTCTCGTGGGTCATCGCCTGGCAAGGGCTCGGATTTTGCGTGGTCATCTATCTGGCGGGACTTCAGGGCATCCCGCAGGAGTTGCAGGAGGCGGCATCGATCGACGGCTGCGGACCAGTGATGCGGTTCCGTCATGTGACCTGGCCGATGCTGGCGCCCGCCGTCACCATCAATACGGTCATGTCGTTGATCGGCGGGTTCAAGGCATACGACCAGGTCCAGGTCCTCACCAACGGCGGCCCCGGCCCGGGCACCACGTCCACCCTCGCTTTCGAGGTGGTCCAGACCGCGTTCAACGGCAACCACATCGGCTACGCCGCCGCGATGGCCGTGGCGATGCTGGCCCTGGTAGCGGTGGTGTCGGTGATCGCGCTCGGCCTGTTGCAGAAACGCGAGGTGTCTTCCTGATCATGAACAAACCCAGGGCTTGGCTTCGTCCGGCTGCCGCGCTGCTCGCAGGCATCCTGTTCTTCCTGCCGATCTACCTCGTGCTGGTCAATGTCTTCAAGGACGGTTCGGCGATCGTGTCGAACCCGGTGGGTCTCCCGGTCCCGCCGACCCTGGACAACATCCAGAGCGTGCTGTCCCGACCGGACCATCTCTTCTGGTACGGATTGATGAACAGCACGGAGGTCACCGTGATCTCCATCCTCATCGTCACCGCGATCTCCGCCATGCTCGGCCACTACCTGGCCCGGTCCAACGGTGTCCTGGCCAAGGTCGCCATGGTCGCGCTGCTCTGCGGCCTCATGGTGCCGCCGGCGGTCATCCTCACCCCGATCACCGAAGTGCTCAGGACGCTCGGCCTCATGAGCACCGTGCCCGGTCTGGTCCTGGCGTACGTCGGCTACTACATGCCGTTCGGAGTCTTCGTCTTCGCCGGATTCGCCAAAACGATCCCCCGTGAAATCGAGGAGGCGGCGGCCATCGACGGGGCCGGTGCGTTCCGTGCCTTCTGGCAGGTGGTCTTTCCCCTGATGCGACCGGCGTCGTCCAGCGTGCTGATCTTCCTCGGCGTCTGGATCTGGAACGACTTCCTCAACCCGCTGATCATCCTGGGTCCGGCGACCGGGACCACGGTGACCGTCGGCATCTATCGCGCCATCGGCGAACACCAGGCGGACTACGGCACGGTCTTCGCCCTCATGTTCCTGGCGACGCTGCCCATCCTGGTGTTCTTCCTGGTCTTCCAGAAGCAGTTCGTCAAAGGCCTCACCGGTGGAGCGACGAAGGCCGTCCTCTTCATGGTCTCGGCACTCGCCGCCTACACCCGCCCAGCCACCGGCAGCCTGATCAACGCCGACATCGCCAACTGGGGCACCCTCACC